>DBFWXD010000208.1:0-3734 GCA_048215895.1 Eubacteriales bacterium | reverse complement strand
GTTCCGGTAGTCCTCGTGGTCCCTACAGTACCTTTCGTAGAAGTCGATGTCGGCCAGCACATCGACGAACTCCTCCTTCGTGTGGGGGATGTCCCGCAGCAGCTCGTTGTTGAACCGCAGGATGCGGGCCCGGTGTTCATCGGCGTTGCGCTCATCATCCTTGCGGATGTGGTCAGCCAATTCAGACTTCACAGCCTTCAGCTCGTTCAGCATCTCGGCATTGATGGCCCGCCCTATGCCTTTCGCCAGGGCGGACCATGGATTGAACTTGATGGGGGCGATCTCCACCATCGTGAGGAGCACGATGAGGAGACCGCCCCCTCCAAGCAGCATCTCTTTCAGACTCACATCTGACCTCCCCCCCTTACTCAACCAGGACCCACTGCCACATACCGGCAGTATCGGGCGGCCAGACACAAGGCTTCATATCCCCACCCTCCGCCACCTGGTAGGTGTGGCCGTTGTAACTGTAATAGGTCCCCGCCGTGCAGTCCATACCATAGACCCAGGGGATGGGGTCCTCCAGGGTCCCGGCGTGGGTCTGGTCAATGGGCCGATAGATTGCCAGCATCCCCTCCCCATCCGGGGGCTGGCTCTCCAGGGGCGTCACCTGCTGGACGATGCGGTAGAGCTGGCCGCCCTTGCTGATGATGCGGTCCTTCGGGATTGCCTCCCCAGCGGCCAGCACCTGCTCCCAGGTAGGAAACAGGTCCGGCATCTGAAGCGCCTGGGCGTCCGTGATGGTGGTGGCCGTGGCACAGAAGGCCATGACCGCCACCTGCGTCTGAGTGTTCAGAGCCTCGGCCCTGGCCGCCGTTGCTTTCTTCTCCCGAATAGCCTTCACGCTATCCTGTCTCCAATCAACTGCCATTACTGAAAACCTCCCTGAATAGAACTGATGTACCCGCCGATACCGCTGGCCCCACGGGAGGCGGTCACCTTGAAGTTGAACGCAAAGCCGTTGGTGGCCGTATCGTTCTCGAACAGGTAGTTGCTCCCGTTCTTCACCTCCGTGGTGGCGTCCTCCCAGACCGGCTCGGCATCCTTGGCGTTGTTGGTCAGGAGCACCTGGTAGTTGGCATCCGCCGGGATGTCTCCGCTGACGGACAGCGCCGCTATGGTGATCTGTGCATCAGCCTCCATGGGCGTCTCCAGCGTGATGGAACAGGCCGTGACCGACTTCGTGAAGAGCAAGGTGTACTCCGAGCTCTTCCCGCCGGTGTCCTGAGCCTTCATCTTCATGGTGTGCTGGCCGTTCAGGAGCTGCTGGAAGTAGGTGCCCGTCACCTGGAACTGGTTCGTGGCCTCCAGCGTGGCCTCAAAGGTCCGTTTGGTGGTGCCGTCCATGCTCTCCGTCACAGTCACGGCGTCCCCGTCTTCGTCGTCCACTGAATAGCTGACACTGAAGCCGGAGCTCTTCGTGCCCAGGTCCGTACCACTGGCCTGGTCGCAGGTGATGACCGGCGCCGTGTTGTTATCCACGGTTCGGGTCTCGCTGGTGGTGTAGGCGCTCTCGGCATTGTAAGTGTCATACGCCTTCACCCGGTACTGCACCGTGGTCCAGCCCTTCGTGATGGTGTCCTGGAAGGTCAGGGCGTTCCCCTTGAACACCTGTGTCCAGGAGCCAGAGGCTACCCGCCGCTCCAGAATGTACCCGACCAAGTTCCCCTCTGAGTCGGAGCTGGCCGCCCAGGTGATAGTCAGTTTCTCGCCGCCGATTACCGTCAGCGGGACCGTGATGCTGGTCGGGGCGCTCGGGGCGGTGTTGTTGATGACCGTTACCTGGTTGCTGGTCTTATACCCTGACTCCAGACCTTCCGTGTCGTAGGCTTTCACCCGGTACATCACGCTCTGCGTTCCAAACGCCACATTATCGGTGGTCTGGAGTGCCGAGCCCTGGTAGATCTGGCTCCAGCTACTTCCGCCGTTGGTACTCTTCTCCACCTTGTACCCGGCGAGGTTACCCTGGGCGTCGGAACTGGCCCCCCACTTCACTGTGATGGTGCTTCCGCCGGAGATGCTGCTGGGGATTGTGATGCTGCTGGGCGTGGTCGGGGCCGTGTTCGTCGTAATGGAGCCATCATCAGAGACCAAGAGTGTAGAGGGCAATATCAAAGCGGGGCGGACGCCGAGGGAGTAGCCGGCGCCCCAGTAGTTGTAGTAGCCATTGGAGTACACGCCCCACACGACGCTGGTGCTGTTGGCGCGCGGGGAGCGGAGCCACCAGTGGACAGGGGTGCCGTTCAGCTTTGCAATACGCTTTGCGTCTGTCGAAGCTGTCCCTTGGAAGTAGGACAGAACGGCGCCATCCACCGGAAAGTACGGGTTAGTGCTAGTAGTCCATCCCACCTCGTAGCCGGACAGCAAGAATACCTTGCAGCTCAGGCCGTTTGCCCCGGTCTGGTCGGAGCCGCCGGAGCCACCATTCTTTCGGTACGGGATCTTCACCTGCTTGATGGCGTTGCGGATGTCCTCATCGTAGCGGGTAATCCAGGTAATCAGATAAGCATGGATGTCCGAGTACTCCAGCTTGTTCACATCCCCGTCATCCCAGACACGGTTCTCAGCGATGTCCTGCCGCAAGAGCCAGGTGCCGTTGCAGCTCTCATCGTAGATACTGGAGGGCTTGCCCTGGTGGACCACAATGTAGTTCACGGCTACGCCGCTTTCCTTCAGCTTCACGATGGAGCCGACCGCTTTTGTGCCAAGTGCGACACTTGCCATAGAAAAACCTCCTTGCGCAAAAATCACCACGGCGGATCTCCGTCGTGGTGTGGGGGTGCCGCTTCGAGGGCGGCCTTCTGAGAGGCTTTCCGCCTCTTCTTGTACTCCAGCATGGCCTTCTGGGTCTTTGACAGCCTGATAGGGGCGTGGCACCGAAGCTGGGTGCCGATGATTTCCGAGACCTGAGCGGCGATCTCCCGCCGGAGCGTGTAGGTGTTGCCGTGGGCCGCATGAGCGTCCCAGGCGGTCCAGCTATCCAGGATTTCCTTCTTCGTGACCTTGCCGGCCGGGTAGTCCTTCTTCCATCCCCTGATTTTGGCCTTCATCCGCTTGACGGATGAGTGGCGGAGCTTTCGGATGATTTGGCCGCTCTCCGTGATGTAGGTGTGAAACCCTAAAAAGTCTACCCCGTGTCTCAGGGGAAAAATGTTGGTCTTCTCGTTGAGCTCCAGGTGGAGCCCGGCAAGAAAAGTCTCAATTTCCTTCTGGCAATATCTCAGGTACTCCTTGTCTGGATGGATGAGAAGGAAGTCATCCATGTACCTGACGTAATACTTTATCCGAAGGCGCTCCTTCACGAAATGGTCAAATTCGTCCAGGAACAGCAGGGCCAGGAGCTGGGATGTCTGGTAGCCGAGAGGAAGCCCATCTGCACTCGTATCTATGTAAATGCACATGAGCCGGAAAATGCGGTCATCTACCACCTTCTTTCGTAGTTTCTGCTTCAGCAAGTCGTGGTTTATGCTGGCGAAAAAGTGCCGAACATCGCACTTCAGGACCCAGCCATCGGTGGTCTTGTTCTTGTGCCAGTAGTCGGTCATGAAGCCCTTCAGCAAATCCAGGCCGTAGTGCATCCCTTTGTCAATCTGGGAAGCGCAGTTGGCCGGGATGAAGCTGTGGGTGATCGCTTCATAGAGCGTGTTATCAACCAGGGCGTGCTGGACCACCTTATCGACGAAGGCCGGGGCCTGGACCAGCCGCTTCTTCGGCTCATAGACGAAGAAGGTCTC
>DBFWXD010000207.1:0-1858 GCA_048215895.1 Eubacteriales bacterium | reverse complement strand
GCGTACCGCCGTTGCGGTATGCGTGCTCTTTTTATCGGCCCGGAGAAAGCTTACAGAACAAAGTGAGGTGAACATTCCATGGACAGTGGCAGTCGAGGTCCCGGTATAAAAACTCAAAATTGGCTCCGGTGTCCGTGGATGGACGCCTAAATAGCCGGCTGAGTTTGCCGGACCTCCTGTCAGGAAGGGGCGAAAGCCTGACTTTAATGACAAGGAGGAACTTCCCATGAAGAACATGAACATTGTACCCGTGGTCCCCGAGACGGTGGGGGCCATCATGTCCCGTGAGATGCTGATGTTTTCCCCGCTCATGCGTGCCCGGGAGGCGCTGGCCCGCCTGCGCCAGGTTGGTGTGCCCGAGGACTTTATGAGCAACTGCTATGTGGTGGATGAGCAGGGGCTGCTGCTGGGGGTCTTTACCCTCCGCGAGCTGGTCATGGCTCCCGATCACAAGCGGCTGGACCAGTTTATGAGCTCTCCCCGGGCCATTCTCTCCCCGGATGATGACCAGGAGCAGGCGGTAGCCCTGATGGAGCGGGTGGACTGCGTAGAGCTGCCCGTGGTGGACGATGCCGGCCAGCTGGTGGGCACCGTCACCGCCGACGATGCCATGGAGGTACTCCGGGAGGAGGCCACCGAGGACATGGAGCGCATGGCCGCCATTCTCCCTTCTGAGCAGCCCTATCTCCAGACCCGAATCTGGGACATCTATAAAAACCGAGTGGTGTGGCTGCTTCTGCTGATGGTGTCCGCCGCCTTTACCGGCGCTATCATCACCCACTATGAGACCGCTCTGGCCGCCCAGGTGGTGCTCACTGCCTTTATTCCCATGCTCATGGATACCGGCGGAAACTGCGGCAGCCAGTCTTCGGTCACCGTGATCCGGGGCCTGTCCCTGGGGGAGATCCGTTACAGCGACTGGCTGCGGGTGGCCTGGAAGGAGATCCAGGTGGGCGCCCTGTGCGGCCTGACCCTGGCGGCGGTGAACCTGCTGCGGCTGACCCTTCTCAATCACCTGGACTTTATGGTGGCCATGGTGGTGAGCCTCACCCTGGTGGTGACGGTGATCGTGTCCAAGCTGCTGGGCTGCTTTTTGCCCATTGCGGCCAGCCGGATTCACCTGGACCCCGCGGTGATGGCCAGCCCTCTGATCACCACCATTGCCGATGCCATCTCCCTGGTGGTTTACTTCCGCATTGCCACCGTGCTGCTGGGGATTTGACCCAAAAGAAGAGAAAAAGAATGGAGCGAGGAAGCATATCCCCGCTCCATTTTTATATCCCGGCCAGGGCCCGGCCCCGACTGAGAAGATGATAGACCGCTGCGGCTGCGCCCAGGCCGAAGATGCCCTGGACGATGTTCCCCGGGACGGAGGCCGCCGCCGCCCATCCCTTGCCAAGCCACAGGCAGGCGTAGCCGAAATAGCCCAGCACCATCATGACCTCTCCCACCAGACCGCTTGCCAGCTGGGCGGGGAGGGGGCGTACCGATTTGTGCCGCAGCCACTGGAAGAGCCACGCGGCCGCCACAGCCATAGCCAGCTTGACGGCAAAGGTGCCCGGTGCGTAGTGGGCATAGCCGGAGAGCAGATCGGCCAGCATAGAGCCGATTCCGGCCGCCGCGCCTCCATACCAGGGCCCCAGCACCCAGGCGGAGAGGAGAACCGCGCAGTCACCTAAGTTGACATAACCCTGCATGGGAGAGGGAACCTGAATGACCATGGTCATGACGGTACACAGGGCGGCGAAGAGGGAGGCACGTACCAGCTTGTGAATTTGATCGTGGGACATGGAAAACGCTCCTTTTGGAAAAATCCCCTTGCAATTTTGGTTTATCTGTATTTTAATCATAACTGGTA
>DBFWXD010000206.1:0-3705 GCA_048215895.1 Eubacteriales bacterium | reverse complement strand
TCCTTACACAGCTCAACGGCCCGGCGCTTATGATTTTGCTTCATGGCTTGGTCCCTCGATCTTCAGTTCCAGCTTCACAGCAAGGCCGGGTCCCTGCTTGTTCAGCAGGCTCAGCTTGCCCTGATGCCGGTCCACGATCTCCTTGGCAATAGACAATCCCAGTCCGGTGCCTCCGGACTGACGGGAGCGGGCCTTATACACCCGGTAGAAGCGCTCAAAAATCCGGGGCCGGTCCTCTTCCGGAATGCCAATGCCATCATCGTCCACAACCAGCCACACCCGGTCCTCCCGGCGGCCGGCTGCAATGGTGATATGTCCTCCATCCGGAGTATATTTAATGGAATTGGAAACGATGTTCATCATGACCTGCACAATCCGCTCCCGGTCGGCCACAATATCCGGCAGGTTGGGCTCCACATCCAGGGTAAGCGTATGGCTGTGGCGCTGGGCCTCCATATAAACGGCGCTGTACAGATCCTGAACCACATCGCCAAAGGAAAAACAGCCCAGCTTCAGCTCATCCCGGTTAGAGTCAAACCGGGACAGGGTCAGCAGATCCTGAACAATGTGGGTCATCCGCTCGCTCTCGCTGAGAATAACGCCCAAAAACTTCTTCTCCATCTCCGGAGGAATGTCCCCGGCGCTTTCCGTCAGCGTCTCAGCGTAGGAGTGAATATTGGTCAAAGGCGTGCGCAGCTCATGGGACACGTTGGCCACAAATTCCCGGCGCATCTCCTCGTTCTTCCGCTGCTGGGTCACGTCGTGAATTACCACCAGGGCGCCGCCATTTGCCTGCCCCCGGTCAAAGGGAGCCATCAGCAGCTGAAGGAAGCTGTCCCGCACCCGCAGTTCTCCCTCCAGGTGGTCCGGAACCTCCAGCACCTGGTCCAGAGAGGCCACCTGGCCAAACAGCTGATCGTAAGTTGTCTCATGGTTGATTCTCCGCAGAAGCATCTGGGCCGCGGCGGGGTTGGAGTGGATGACCGTTCCTTCCCGGGAAAACGCCACCACGCCGTCATTCATGTGGAGAAACAGGGTATCCAGCTTGTTGCGCTCGTTTTCCACCTGGCGCAGGGTATCCTGAAGCTGACCCGCCATGTCGTTGAAGGTCTCGGTGAGCACACCGATCTCATCCTGAGAGGGCACCTCAATTTTCCGGGAAAAATCCCGCTCCGCCAGGCGCATGGCCCCTTCCGTCAGCCGCTGAATGGGGATGACCATGGTTTTGGACAGCAGGAACGAGAGCAGAATGGAAATCACCAGGCCAAAAATCAGCGCTTCCACAATCAGAATAAACATCTGGTTGGTCAGACTGTTGGCTGTTGTCTTGTTGTCCAGAATGTAGATGACATACCCATTGTCACCCCGGTGAATGGGGATGGCCACGTCCATATAGTCCAGCGCCAAATTGCTTTCGTCGCCGGCTTCTCCGGTTTCCATTCCGGTAGTCAGGGCAAACATCAGGTTTTCCGTCAATTCCAGGGGCTCTTCCTCCCCCTCGGGCGCAATCAGACATTCGCCGTTTGCGTCCAGAATGTACAGCTTGCGGTTCCGGCTGTTGACTCCCAGCTCGCCCGCATAGGCCTCCAGCACCAGGTCCAGCTGGGCCGCGCCGTCTTCCTCCCCCTCGGTCTCGGTCTGCAAATCGTGCATGAGCCGAGGGTCCTTGAACACATCGGACACCTGGGTATAGAAATCCTCCAGGTAGAAGGCAGCCACAGAGTTAATGAGAAATGCCCCCACCACCAGCATCAGCGACAGGATCAGCAAAACCATGATCATGACCAGTTTTGTATGTAAGCTGCGCAGCATAGGGGCACCCCCCTCCTCTTCGGAACTTCCGGTTATTCGCCAAAGTAGTAGCCCATCCCCCGTTTGGTCTTGATAAACTGGGGATTGGCGGGATCGTCTTCAAATTTTTCCCGCAGACGGCGCACGGCCACATCCACAGCGCGCACGTCACCCACATAGCCCTCATAGTTCCACACATGCTCCATAAGGGCCTCCCGGGAAAAGACTTTCCCGGGCTGGGCAGCCAAATAGCGGATGAGATCATACTCCCGCTGGGTGAGATCCATGGGGCTGCCGTCCTTATAGACGGTGGCCCGCTCCTCGTCGATGGTCACCCGGCCTCCGCCGCTCTGAACCGCCGGCGCAGAAGCTCCGGTTCCGGCGGGCGGTGCCATCCCCACCCGGCGGATATTGGCCTTGACCCGGGCCAGCAGCTCCCGCATGGAGAAGGGCTTGGTGATATAGTCATCGGCGCCCAGCTCCAGACCCAGGACCTTATCCTCTTCTTCTTCCCGGGCGGTGAGCATGATGATGGGAATGGCGTTTCCGCTCTGGCGGATCTTAGCACAGACATCAAAGCCGTTCATCCCGGGCAGCATAAGATCCAGCAGAATAAGGTCGGGGTTCTGTTCCAGGGCCAACTGCAGTCCAGTGGGTCCATCATAGGCCTCCAGGGTATCGTACCCCTCCCGGCTCAGGTTAAAGGACAGAATATCCACAATATTCTGCTCATCTTCCACGATCAAAACGGTTTTTCCCATAGGGAACCTCCTTTCATTGCCGCTTACAGGCCCAGCAGGACCTTTACCTTCAGGGTGGTGGAGACGGTCTTGGCATCGGTGATGGTCCCGTCCATCACCTGCTCCACCAGCTTGTCAAAGGGCATGGAAATCACGTCCAGAAATTCGTCCGCATCCAGATGCTGCTGCTTTTTGGTCAGCTTCCGGGCCAAATACATGTGCAGCGCTTCCGTACAGAATCCGGGAGAGGCCAGCGTGTAGCCCAGATAGGTCCACTCCTCCGCCTCCAGACCGGTCTCTTCGCTCAGTTCCCGCTTGGCGCCCAGCAGGATATCCTCCTCAGCCCCATGATCCAGCTTTCCCGCAGGCAGCTCCACGAGCAGCTGCTGGATGGGGTAGCGGTACTGCCGCACCAGAAACACATTGTTTTCCTCGTCCAGGGCCAGCACCGCCACACCGCCGGGATGATAGACTACCTCACGGCTGGCCAAATTTCCGTCGGGCAGCCGGGCCTGGTCCACTGTAAGCTTGACAATCTGCCCTTCAAAAATGGTTTGACTGCTTACTTTCCGCTCAGTCAGATCCATAGTATCTCCTCCTTGGGAAATTCAGTTCAGTTGGAATTAGTATAGCACAGTTCGCCGGTTGGGTAAAGCCGTTGGGGAATGGCAGGGAAAATTTTGCGTAAAAAATATCCGCCCCAAAATGGGGCGGATATGTGGAAAACTTATTCCTCAGCCATGGCCTTGGCGGCTGCAATGGCCTTCTCCTGAGCCGCAGGAGGACAATCCTCGTAGCGGACAAAGTGGAAGGTGTAGGAGCCGCGGGACTGGGTCATAGCACGCAGGTCGATGGCGTAGCTGGTCATCTCTGCCATGGGCACCTCGGCCTCGATCACCTGCTCCCCGTCGCCGGTGGGGGTCATGCCCATCACGCGGCCGCGGCGCTTGTTCAGGTCGCCGATCACGTCGCCCATGTAGCTGTCGGGCACGGTGACCTTCAGCTCGCCCACAGGCTCCAGCAGCACGGGGTTGGCCTCGGGCATAGCGGCCTTGTAAGCCAGCTGAGCGGCGGTCTTGAAGGCGATTTCAGAGGAGTCCACGGGGTGGTAGCTTCCATCATACAGCACGGCCTTCAGGTTGACCACAGGGTAACCGGCCAGAGGACCATGGAC
>DBFWXD010000205.1:0-4637 GCA_048215895.1 Eubacteriales bacterium | reverse complement strand
GAGCATACCGGCGTGCTTTCCGGAGCAGTCGCAGTAGATGGGCGCCCGGGGGATGCCGGCGATCTTCAAGGCGTCCTCGGCGGGGACATACATGGGGTATTCCGACCCGCAGCACAGCTGATCAGGGGAGAGACCTGCCTTGTGCAGGATGCTCTCCACGGCCTTTACATGAAAGGGCTCTCCGTTGTGGGAGGAACAGATGACGGCCAGTTCCTGCGGGGTAATACCATAATGCTCCAGCGCACCGCTTTCTGCCACGGGGATCGCCTGAAGGGGCTTGGCGGAGGAGCGGGCAAACGTAAGACGCTCCGGATCACCGAGCTTCCAAAGGATCTTGCCTGTGTGATCCGTTACCGCGATATGTCCCCGGTGGATCTGATCCACCAGATCACCGCGGTATTGATAGGCAATAACAGCCATAGCATATACCTACGTTTCTTAGATCACAAAGTAGAAAAAGCGCAGCACATCACCGTAATCATCGGCATCAAAGGCCACGGTGGTGGGAGAGATGAGGCTGGCGCCGGGATAGTGGGAGCATCCATAGGCGTCATAATGGTGTACATAGGTGACCTCCACGTGGAAGTGATCGGGAAGTACCGGAGGTGCGGCTGTTTTTGCCGCCGCCACAGCCTCGGCCATCATGCCCTCGATCTCCTCGCGGACAAGCTCTGGGGTCTTTGTCAGAACGCCGTAGCCGTGGCCGGCCGCTTTATGCATCGAGACGTCAGAGCGTCCCGCCTGCGGGTGAAGCGCCGCGGCGGAAGATTATGTTGCTTCGCTGCGGATACGCCGCAGGTAGCGGTAGACCGTGGGTTCGGAGATGTGCAGTTCCCTGGCGACCTGTCCGATGGAGCCCTTGGTCTGGAATACGCCCTGCGCTTCCAGAGAGCGGAGTATCTCCAGCTTGTCGGCGGTATGCATGGCATCGGAGGGGATACCATAGCCGAGGATGGTGGAGTGGATCAGATTGCTGGACAGCTCCGGGATGGAATCATCCAGGTTTTCGGTATAGGCGGAGCTTTCCTCCTCTTGCGGAAGAGAAAAGGAATGAAGCAGGTTAGAAAGATGCTCCGAGAGCACCAGAATATCTTCCACATCGTGGTTCACGCAGATCAGCCCCACCAGATGACCCTTTTCCTTAATGAAATAGGTGGAAGAAACGAAACGCTTGCCTCCCCGGGTGCGCCCCTCGTAGTTGGCCACATAGTCGTGCTCCTTATAGGCTCCGGTTCGCAGCAGTTCCTTGGCCAACTCCGTCATGGGGTCGCCCACGCGGCGGCCGCTGAGATGCTCGTTGCAGGCGGCAATCACCGAGCGCTCCGGCGTGGAAACGTCATGGAGGATGATCTCATAATTCTTTCCGCAGATCTTCCCCATAAATTCCACCAGAGGAATGTATCGCTCAAGACTGGCGTAGTTGCTCACTGTATCCCTACTTTCTCAACAATAATTCTTGCCTGATAAAAAACTGTCACATAGTGCTGCTGAAAGTCAGTATATCGAAAATGAATGGATAAATCAACACCTAATATGCTGGAAAGCGGCGGGGATATAACATTTTTTTTGCAGAGCGAGGCGAAAAGAGCCTTTAAAGCAGCGATTTAGACAAAAAATTATCAAACTTCTTGGCACTTATGCAAGGTTGACAAGGGCAGTGTGATAAATTATAATCAGGAATATAACAAAATTATCAGAAGGGAGGCTCAATATCATCCCCCCCGCGTTATATTTTTAAGGAGGTATTTGTAATGGAAGCTGCAAACTACGGTATCTTGTCATTGATTCCCCTTGCGCTTACCCTGCTGCTGGCATTTTGGAAGAAGGACGCGGTCTTTGCCCTGTTCATGGGCTGTCTCTCCGGCGTTCTGCTGCTGGGGCATGACCCCGCCTTCGGCTTCTCCGCTCTGGCGGAGGAGGCTCTGGGCAACGAGGACTTCATCTGGATCCTGCTCATTCAGGTATTCATCGGCATTATGATCGCGTTCTTCATGAAGGCGGGCGTGGTCAAGGCGTTTGCGGAGATGATCGCCGGTAAGGTGAAATCCCCCCGCAGCGTAAAGCTGGCCACCTGGTTCATCGGCCTGTTCACCATCGACGACTACATGAGCCCCCTGCTGCGCGGCGTGGTCATGCGTCCCTTGACGGATGAGATGCGTGTGCCCAGAGAGAAGCTGGCCTTCCTCCTCGACTCCACCTGCGCCTCCGTGTGTACCCTGATGCCCTTCATGGCATGGGGCGCCTACGTGGCCGGTCTGGTGGCGGATCTGGGCGGCCCTGTGACCTCTAACGAGCAGGGCGTGAGCGTCTACATCAGCGCCATCCCCTTTAACTTCTACGCGATTCTGATGGTGCTCATCACACTACTCTCCGCACTGGAGATCTTCCCCGACTTCGGGCCCATGCGCAAGGCGGAGCAGCGCGCCCGCACCACCGGCAAGCTGCTGCGTGACGGCGCCGTTCCCATGATGGGCACCGAGCTGGAGGAGCTGCAGAAGGGCAACGACAGTGATGTAAAGCCCAACGTCATGCTGGACTTCCTGATCCCCATCATTATTCTGGTAGCCACCGCCATCTGGACGTACATCGCCAAGGGCGGCGTGAAGATCCTGGAGTGCTTCATCATCACCGTGATCTATATGTCCATCGAGCTGAGCATCCGCAAGGTGTTCAAGAGTGTGACCGATCTGGTGAACACCGCCGTGCAGGGCATGAAGAGCGTCATGTCCGCCACGCTGATCCTGGCTCTGGCCTACTGCATCAACACCATCACCAAGTCCATGGGCGCCGCCGACTTCCTGCTGGGCGTCTGCGAGAGCTGGATGACCCCCGCCCTGTTCCTGTCTGTGGCCTTCATCGCGGGCTCCGTGATCTCCTTCTTCACCGGCTCCTCCTGGGGCACCTTCGCTATCTGCATTCCCATCGCCGTTCCCATGGCCTACTCCTTCACCGGCGGTCAGCTGGGTACGCTGGTCTACGCCGCTGTGGGCGCCGTTGTCAGCGGCGGTCTGTTCGGCGACCATTGCTCCCCCGTTTCCGACACCACGGTGCTCTCCTCTCTGGGCGCCGCCTGCGACCACATTGACCACGTCCGCACCCAGCTGCCCTATGCGCTGCTGGCGGCGGCAGTGTCCATCATTCTGTGGATCGTCGTTGCACTGGTCGGTGGCGCTGTATGAGATACGATTTTGATACCCCCATCAATCGCAGAAATACCTTCTCCTTTAAGTGGGACTGCGATATGGACTATTTCGGCCGGGACGATGTGATCCCCATGTGGGTGGCGGACATGGATTTCGCCTGCGCTCCCTGCATCGTGGAGGCTGTGCAGAAGCGCGCCGCCCATCCGGTTTACGGCTACGGCGTGCGCCAGCAGCCCTATTATGACGCGGTGATGGGCTGGCTGAAAAAGCGCCATGGCTTTGAGGTCAACTATGAGCATCTGGCCTTTGCGCCTCCCGGCGTGATCTACGCCATGAACGTGATGCTGCGCATCCTCACCAAGCCCGGCGACAGGGTCATGGTACCCATGCCCAACTACGACCCGCTGTTTGACATGGTCACCCGGGGCGGCCGGAAGCTGGTAGAGACGCCGCTGGTCTGGAAGGATGGGCGCTACACCTTTGACTTCGCCGATATGGAGGCCAAGGCTGCCTCCGGCGTGAAGGTACTGGTGCTCTCCAGCCCCCACAACCCCACCGGCCGGGTATGGACCCGTCAGGAGCTGGAGGGCGTGGCGGAGATCTGTCTGCGGCACAACATCTTCATGCTGGTGGACGAGATCCACTGCGACTTCGTGCCGCCGGAGCATCCCCACACCACCTTTGGTCTGCTGGGCGAGGAGGTGCTGCGCCATTCCATGGTCTGCTACTCCTCCAACAAGGGCTTCAATCTGGGCGGACTGGGTATGGCCACCCTGGTGCTGGCGGACGACGACCTGCGGTGCAAGTTCAACGAGGAGATGTCCATTGCCCAGACGCGGCTGGACAACATCTTCGGCATGGCCGCCCTCATAGCCGCCTACAACGACGGCGAGGAGTGGCTGGATCAGGCCATCGCCTACGTCTCCGACAACAAGGCGTATCTGGATCAGTTCCTGCGGGAGCGCATTCCTCAGATCCGTATGATCCCCTCCGAGGGTACGTATCTGGTCTGGCTGGACTGCTCCCAGCTGCCCTACCGGGGCATGGCGCTGGAGCATTTCATGATCAATGAGGCCAAGGTGGCGTTCTGCGCCGGCTATGAATTCGGTAAACAGGGTGAGGCTTTTCTGCGCATGAATGTGGCCTGTCCCCGGTGTACCCTGACAAAGGCTCTGGAGCAGATGGAAAAGGCGATCAACGGTCTGTCGCTTCAGTAATACCTGTAAACGATGGAGGAGCACCTGAAGGAAGAATAAGGGGGAGCCAACCGGCGGCTTCTGGCAGAGTGTGTGCCGGAGCATTTGCCGCGCTTAAACCTATATCCCTTGGAAGCTGTCTTTTTTACATGGCGATTTCAGTGGACAGCGGCCACAGCACCGCGTCATACAGGTATCGCGGAAGCATTACGCCGAGAGCCCACCTTCTTGAGAAGGTGGGCTCTCGCTGTAAGCACACGAAATGAGACGCTTTATTTCTTGTCAAACAGGATGAACA
>DBFWXD010000204.1:0-1897 GCA_048215895.1 Eubacteriales bacterium | reverse complement strand
CCCCCGTGACGAGCTGCCCCCTCCCATCCTCCGCACCGACGTAATGGAGGCCAAGGATCTGAAGCCGGGTATGGAGCTTCAGGGCACGGTCCGCAATGTCATTGACTTCGGCGTATTCGTGGACATCGGCGTCCACCAGGACGGCCTGGTCCACATCAGCAAGCTGCCCCGGCGGGTCCAGCATCCCTCCGAGCTGCTCACCGTGGGCGACATCGTCACCGTCTGGGTCATCGAGGTGGATGAGAAGAAAAAGCGCATCAGCCTCACCATGAAAAAGCCCCAGTAACAGTTCCTATCAGCAAATCCAATTCCCGCCTCCTCCCAGAGGCGGGAATTCACAAAATTGGGACTTTTTTGCAGAAAGTGCTTGACTGTAAAGGTTCTTGATACTGTACACTCAGGGCAAAGGAGGCGATTTCCATGACAATCAAGGAATTGGAACAGCTGGTTGGACTGCCCCGGGCGAGTATCCGGTTTTACGAGCAAGAGGGCTTTCTCTCCCCCCAGCGTCTGAAAAACAATTATCGGGACTATTCTCCCGCAGACGCCCATACCTTAAAACGGATCAAGCTCCTGCGCCAGCTCCACCTGGATCTGGATTCCATCCGCCGACTGGAGGCTGGAGAGCTCACCTTGAACCAGGCTCTCGAGGAACAGCTGGAGGCCCTGGATTCCGACCGGGGCGCCCTGGACCGGGCAGGTGAGGTCTGCCAGTCTCTGCTGGACAGCAAAATCGAATATGGGGCATTGGACCCGGAGCCCTGGCTAGAGGAGCTGGAGCGCAGGCCCGCCCCCAGCGGTCCTCACCTGGAGCGGCCGCGGGACAGTCTGGACAACATCCCCTCCCCCTGGCGGCGCTTTTTCGCCCGGAGGCTGGACTCCCTCCTCTATGCGCTCCCCTGGCTGGCCATTCAGCTCTATGTCCTTCACGACTATCAGACCACTGACCCGGTCAGTCCCGTACTCTATTACGCCGCGTTCATCATCCCCTTTGTCTTTGTACAGGTCTTTTTCCTCTCCTCCGTGGCCAAGACCTTAACCGCGTTCGTGCTGGAGCCGCTGTTTCTCACTCTGTTCGGCGCAACCCCCGGCAAATGGATCATGGGGCTGGAGATTCGCAACGCCGAGGGCGGGCGGCTGACCTTGACCCAGGCCAGAAACCGCACGATGACCGTGATCTTCCGGGGCGAAGGGTTCTATCTGCCCATTTACAGCCTATGGCGCAACTACCGCTCCTACCGCGCCTGTAAGGATGGACAGATTCTCTCCTGGGATGAGGACCTGTGCTACACTGCCCGGCCCAAGGGGCTTGCCTGGCGGATTCCGCTTTTGGCGGCTGCGACAGCCCTTGCACTGCTGAGCCAGAATGTCCTGGTCAACGTAAGCTATCAGCCCCCTCACCCAAACGGGATCTCCTCCCCCGCTCAGCTGGCGGAGAACTACAACGCCTTTCATATCCGCCGTGTGCCCGGCGCGTCGGAGGATATCTTATTCAACCGGGATGGCCAATGGGTCATCGAGCTGCCTTGGCATGACACCCCCAGTTGGGTGGTGGACACCATCGAGTTTTCTCCCGACAGCCTGGGGACCTCCTTCTCCTATACCGCCGTGCTGGACCCGGCCGTGCTGGAGGAAGAGGGACGAAACTATTCCCCCTACCAGCTTTCCAGCGCCATCGACGGGAACCTGATCCTGGCGCTGTCCTGCGCCGCACGGCCCTGGCCGCTGCTCACCTCCAAACAGGAAGTTGACCGGATGAAGGAGGAACTGGAACAGCTTTGCTCCACCCCGCTCACTCCTCCGGTCACCCGGCTGGACCAAACCTTCTCCTGCGGTGTTCGGGTGCAGGCAGAATTGAACGCCCCGGGCTATGTGAGCATGGACGGCACCGCCGCAG
>DBFWXD010000203.1:0-9581 GCA_048215895.1 Eubacteriales bacterium | reverse complement strand
ATCCTGGTGTGGGACCCACTTTCTGAACTTTTCCCAGAAATGATGTTCCAGCATAGAAGTTTTCTCCTTTTCCTCGCCCCAGTATGGAACATCCATACCTGCGTTTACGCCTTACTGTCTACCCACATCAGAACTTTTCTGCACCTGGGACAGTGCCATGCCGGGTACTCCGCCAGGGTTGACGGAATGGTGATGGCCTGCCGGGTAAGAAATCCCGCAATTCCCTTTTTCGCCTTCTCCGTCTCTGAGGTAAACGCATACCCGCTCTCAAACCCCGCGCCGTTGCACTCCACCGTGCCGTGTTCCATCTCCGCTCCGCAATCCAGACATTTCATGGCTCGATGTCCTCCCACTCCGTCTCCTCAAACGGCAGCCTGATGGGGTAACAGTCCAGCACAAAGTGCTCCTCGTCGATTTTCGTATTGGGATGGCAGTCCGAGCGGCCAAAGCTCACATCCCCGATTCGGTAGGTGAAGTCCTCCGGGCAGGTGCCAAAGACGACATACTGACAGACGCAGTATTCCAGATATCCGTTCTCATCCGGCTCCAGCGGGGAGGTCTCAAAGGGCTTTTCGATGTCCACCCCCAAGGAGTCCAGATAGAGTGCCACCTCCGGATAGGCTGCCTTGACCCTGGCGCAGTAGTTTTGGCAGTAGCCGCAGCCGCAGATGTTTTCCGGGCCGAGATTGCGGTAATAATCCCTTGTTTTTTCAATATCTGCTTTCATAGGTTCCTCCTCACACCAAAAGCCAGTTCTGGCCGTCCGGCATGGAACGGAGACTCCCCGGGATCCGCTCCAGCACTTCTCCGGTATCATAGTCCCGCATCAGAACCTCTTCCCGGTAGTCCGGGTCCTCATACCAAACCGAAGTATACAGCCTGTTTCCGTCCAGAAACTCAAAAATCTCATGATCTTCTATGGCAAAGTCCCGGCGTTCCGGCCAGATAATCTGAAACTGATTGTCATGGGCTGACCGGGTCAGCATGAGGGGTGAGGCCTCCAGCATCAGGTTATAGCAGTCCGCCACAATGGAGAGAGGCAGCACCGCCAGCGGCTCGGTCGTTCCTTCTGCTTCGTGGAAGATCAAAATACGAATCTCTTCCTTTGGAAAATCCACCAGGAGCAGTACGATCTGCCCGTCATGGTACACTGGCTTACCCAGGTACTGCCCCGGCTTTGTACATACCGGCTCATAGACCGTACCCTCCGGGCGGTGGACCAGGACAAGCCGGTTTTTGTCAATGGGATGGCCGCTGCGGAACAGCTCCTCCGCCTCATACAAATCGTTGCTGGCATAGTCGGCACCCCAGTACCATTCCCTGCTGCCAGGCAGCGGCTCCAGATTGGTAATCCCATTTGTGATGATCCGTTTCATGTCCTGCCCTCCCTGGCTACGTTTTGATTCAGTGATGAGATTATATCACAGCAAATACGGTATGCTCATGAATATTCTCTTAAAGTTTCTTAAGCTTCCAAGGCAAAACGCCTCCTTCTGCTTACATTCCCTTTTCACTGTGGAGGCCGTCGAGTTCCATCCGGTTGACTCCACCAAGCATGGAAATCGCCGCAGTGAACGCTGCGGCGATTGCTTATAAGTAAAAATGGAATTGACAGGTCTCCAGTCCAGTTCTATAATCCCGTATGGGATTATAGAACTTTTTTCTTCTCCCTGAAACCATCCATCTGGAGGCCGCTATGGATCAGGAATCGTTGAAACTGCTATCTGAGATTAACCGGGCAATCATTCACTTTCGCGGACTTTACGCCGCGTGGGCAAAAGAGCACGGCATCAGCTATCATGAGTTATTGGTTCTCTACACCATCCGTGAGCAGGGCTTCTGTACCCAAAAGCAGATCTGTGACAGCTATCTGCTGCCAAGGCAGACTATGAATCATGTATTTTTGGATTTGCGGAAGCGAGGACTGCTGGAACTCAATTCCGAGCACTGCATGGGACGGGAAAAAGCTTTCGTCCTCTCGCCCCAGGGGGAGCGATACGCCCAGCCCCTGATCGCTGCCCTGAACCAAGTGGAGCTGGATGCCCTGGAGACATTCGGGAAGCCAGCGCTCCAGTCTATGATCAGCGATGTTCTCTCTTACGATCAGGCGCTGGAAACCGCGATGAAGACACAGGAATGAGGAGGTAACCGCATGGAGAAGACAAGTGCCGAGGCACAATTTTTTGGCCAGGAGAAAATCTGGAAAATTCTTCTTAAAATTGCTCCCCCGGTTATGCTGGCGCAGCTGATTCAAGCTCTCTATAACATTGTGGACAGTCTGTTTGTGGGGCGCTATGCCGAATCTGGTCTAACCGCTCTCTCCATCATTTATCCCATCCAGCTGCTCATGATGGCGCTGGCCATCGGCACCGGTGTTGGCATCAACACGGCTATGGCAGCCCGGTTCGGAGTGGGCAAGAAGGACTCCGCTCAGGAATTTGCGGGAATCGGAACGCCCCTGGCCGGGATTTTGTGGATTGTGTTTGCTTCTGTCACTTGGCTGCTGATGCCGACCTATGCCCGTTTGTCCTCGCCTTCCCCCGAGGTTGTGGCCGAAGTAATCGTGTATGGCCGCATCGTATGCATATTCAGCTTTGGTCTGTTTTTCGAGAGCATTTGGACCAAAATTCTTCAGGCGCAGGGCGATATGAAAACCCCCATGGCAGCCCAGATTCTGGGAGCGGTCACGAACATTGCACTGGACCCGCTGCTGATTTTTGGATGGTTTGGATTGCCCGAGTTGGGGATTGCGGGCGCTGCCATCGCTACCGTCATTGGACAAATGGTAGCCGCTCTTGTGGTGATGAAAAAGGGATATCGGAAATCGCCCGCCAAAGAGGTCTATCCCAGCCGCGTGGCAGAAATTTTCCGCCTGGGCATTCCCAATATCCTCATGCAATCCGCCTACACGTTTTATATTTTTGGCCTTAATTTGATTCTCTCTGGTTTCTCCGACCAGGCGGTGACCGCCCTGGGCCTGTATTATAAATGGCAGACCATTTTCTTTATCCCTCTCAGCGCCATGCAAACCTGTATTGTCCCCATCGTCAGTTTTAATTACGCGGCCAGGCGTATTCGCCGCTGTAAGCTGACCCTGATCACCACCATTCTGTTCGGCATGGCCCTGATGGCAGTGGGCACGCTGTTCTTTGAGACCATTCCGGGACCTATGCTTCGGGTATTTACCTCCGACGAACAAGTGATTGCAATCGGCAGCTGGGGCTTTCATTTTATCGGGGTCAGTTTTATTCCTCTGGTGACCTCCCTGGTATTCCCGGTGTTTTTCCAGGCTGTGGGTGCCGCAGTTAAGAGCTCCATCCTGACCGTGGTGCGAACCATGGTGCTGTTCGTCCCCCTTGGCGCACTGTTTGCTCAGTTCGGGCTGTCATATTTCTGGCTGGTCTTCCCCGTGACGGAGACTCTGACCAGCCTGTTGGGTCTGGTGTATTATCGCCAGTTCCTCGGCCACCCTTATGTGAAGGACGCCCCGCTGCTGGACCGGAATCGTCCCGCAGCGGTAATCCAGCCCTCCCATCCCGGCGTCATTCTTACCATTGCCCGTGAGCATGGCTCTTCCGGCAAAGAGATTGGGCGGCAGGTGGCACAGCGGCTCGGCATTCCCTTTTACTACAAGGAGATGACGGCTCTGGCCGCCCAGGAGAGCGGTTTGGACCGGGAGTTCATCTCCGGCTTGAATCGCAATGCTCCTAAGGCACTCTATAACCTTTACCTGAGCACCAAGGTTGTCCGGCTCGCGGTCATCGCTCAGCACCAAATCATTCAGAAAATTGCAAAAAACGGAAGCTGTGTAATTGTGGGCAGAGCGGCGGATTATGTGCTCCGGGACCACAAGGACGTGGTAAAAATCTTTATCCACGCCTCCCGAGAGTACCGGATTGGCCGGGCAATGGAGGTCTACGGGGACACCCGGGAGGAGGCAGAAGAGAACATCCAGCGCTCTGACAGGGCCCGGGCAGCCTACTACCGCCATATCTCCGGAAAACGCTGGGGTGAGGCAGACAACTACGATCTGGTGGTGAACTCCTCCCAGGGGGTCCAGCCGGCAGTTGAAGAGATTCTGCAATACCTGGAGTCCAGGCAGGCCATCCACCCCACTAGTACCCTCTGATCATCCTTCACATTTGTCATTGTTATATATTGCACAGCACCTATGGAATTATCTCCCAATATTTGTGCAACACCACTATCCAAACCGCACAAGCCGTGGTATACTAAGACCAGCTATATGGAAATTTTCTGCGGAACTGATGTAAGCCGCACTCTCCCCCGCTGAGCGGTTCCGGGGCGGACGGTTTTCAATGGCACACTATATTAGGGAGGTACTGAACATGGGCTTTTCTCTCTCCGTCTCCCAGGCGGACGCCGTATTGCGTGCACTGAAGAAAGACTACCGTGTCTATGCACCAAAACGGTTTCCCAAGCAGGGCCGCTACTCCGACACCGATATCATCCGGTATTCGGAAGTAGACGCGTTTGCCGACATCGTATGGGACACCAAGTCCGATTATCCAGCCAAAGAAGTCATCACTCCCATTCAGCAAGCCATCTTCTATTTTACCGAAGACGAATATCGTGCCAGCAAGGCGAAAACCAAACCGATTCTGTTGCTGGCCCGCCCCTGTGACATCAACGCCCAGCGGATTCAAGCCCGTATCTACGCCGGAAACGGCGGCTATGACGATCTGTACTACACCCGGGTCCGGGAGCTGGTGAAGTTTGCCGTCATGGACTGCAACGGCGGCGATGACACCTGCTTCTGCGTATCCATGGGCACCAACCGCACCGATGATTACGCCCTGGCTCTGAAGTTTTCCCCGGACGGACTTCTGGTTGAAGTGGCCGACGAGTCCCTGTCCCCCTATTTCCAGGACATGCCCCAGGCCGATTACATCCATACCTTTGTGGAAGAAAACGAACTGAAGGTCACCGTTCCAGATCTCAGTGACAAGGCAGTCCGTATGGCCCTCAAGAAGCATCCCATGTGGCAGGAGTACAACAGCCGCTGCATCTCCTGCGGAGCCTGCACCGTGGCCTGCTCCACCTGTACCTGCTTCACCACCCGGGACATCATCTACGGCGACAACCCGGAGGTGGGCGAACGCCGCCGGGTGACCGCCTCCTGTCAGATTGCCGGCTTTGATCAGATGGCCGGACAGCGGGAGTTTCGCTCCACCGCCGCCGACCGCATGCGCTACAAGGTGCTCCACAAGTTCCACGACTATAAAGCCCGGTTTGGGGAGGAGCACATGTGCGTGGGCTGCGGCCGCTGCACCCATCGCTGCCCGGAGCTGATCTCCATTTCCGCCACCGTCAACAAAGTCAGCGCTGCCGTGGAAGAAATCAAAGCTTCCATGGCCAGCCAGTAAAGGAGGTCTGCGCTATGATGAATCCTGTCCAGCCTCAGGCTTGTACCATCCTGAACGTGAAAAAAGAGAGCCGTCATGAGTGGACCTTCCGGGTGGCCAGCGACGCCAAACCCGCTCACGGACAATTTATGCAGTTGTCCATCCCCATGATCGGCGAGGCCCCCATCTCCGTCTCCGCCCAGGGGGACGGGTGGCTGGAGTTTACCATCCGCGCCGTAGGCAAGGTCACCGATGTGATCTTCCAGAAGCAGGCCGGAGACACCCTGTTCCTCCGCGGTCCTTACGGCAAGGGCTGGCCCGTGGAACAGTTCCGGGACAAGCACCTGGTGGTCATTACCGGCGGCACCGGTCTGGCTCCCGTGCGTTCCATGCTAAATATGCTGGCCCAGACCCCCGGTTATGTCCGGTCAGTCCACCTGATCTGCGGCTTCAAAAATGCTGACGGCATCGTGTTCCACAGCGAGCTGGAAGAATGGAAACAGCACTTCTCCACCATCTACACCCTGGACAACGGCACCCTGGAGGGCTGGCGCACCGGCATGGTGACCGCCTTCGTGCCGGAAATTCCCTTTGACACCTTCGGCGGCGACTATGCAGTGGTGATCGTAGGTCCGCCGCCCATGATGAAATTTACGGGCCTGGCCCTCATGGATCACGGCGTGGAGGCAGAAAAGGTCTGGATGAGCTTTGAGCGCAAAATGTCCTGTGCCGTGGGCAAGTGCGGCCACTGCCGCATCGACGAGGTATATGTCTGTCTCGATGGCCCGGTGTTCCCCTATACCGTGGCTCGGGACCTGGTGGACTGAGAAAGGAGGGGCCAGAGGATGAATCAGGACATTAACATCAAAAAGGTCCGGCTGAACTGCTACCGGCAGTCCAAGGTGCCCGGCCAATTCATGCTGCAGATGCGCGTGCCCGGCGGCACCGTGGACGCCAAGTATCTCAGCTATGTGGAGCATATCGCCAAGACCTGGGGCGACGGCACCTTCCATATGGGCACCCGGCAGAACTTTGATATCCCCGGCATCCCCTACGAAAATATCCCGGCCGTCAACGCCTATCTGGAGACATACATCAAGGAAGTGGACGCCCAGCTGTGCAATGTGGACATGGATACTATCGCCCACGAGCCCCATCCCTGGGATCCCACAGAGGGTTACCCCACCATCGGCGCCCGCAATATCACCGCCTGCATCGGCAACTACCACTGCATCTGCGGCAACTGCAACACCTTTGAGCTGGCCCGGAAGATCGAGCCCATCATCTTCCCCAGCCACTACCACATCAAGATCAACATTGCCGGCTGCCCCAACGACTGCAACAAGGCGCACATGTGCGACTTCGGCATCATCGGCGTGGCACGCATGACCTATCACCCCGAGCGCTGCATCGCCTGCGGCGCCTGCGTGCGGGCCTGTCAGAACGGTGCCACCCGGGTTTTGTCGGCCAATCCGGCCATCGGCAAGGTAGAGAAGGACGCCTGCTGCTGTGTGGGCTGCGGCGAGTGTGTCCGTGTCTGTCCCACCAGCGCCTGGACCCGCCAGGAGACCAAGTTCTACCGGGTTATTCTGGGCGGCCGTACCGGCCGGCAGACCCCCCGTACCGGAAAAATGTTCCTCAACTGGGCCACGGAGGATGTCATCCTGGGCGTGCTGAAAAACTGGCAGAAATTCTCTGCATGGGTCATGGATTACAAGCCCGAGTATCTCCACGGAGGCCACCTTATTGACCGGGCCGGTTATAAAAAGTTCAAGGAAATCATCCTGGACGGCGTAGAGCTGAACCCCGAGTGTCTGGTGGCGGAGGACCTGTACTGGCATGAGACGGAGTACCGCTCCAACTTCAATGTCAAGCCTCTGTCCATGCACCACACCGCCGGTCCAAAAGAATAACTTTAACCAAAACAGCGCCCCCGAAAGGTTCCTTTCGGGGGCGCTGTTTTTCTGTGTAGCACGGTTCAAACGGATTACAGCAGTCCATCCTCTACCCTGCGTTTCAGCTCATAGACTTTTTGTTCAATGCTGCGAATTACTTCCAAAAAGGCCTCATCGTCTTTGCCGGTGGGGTCCTCCAGGCCCCAGTCCTCCCGGCAGCGGCAGGGCAGCGTCGGGCAGGACACATTACACCCCATGGTGATCACAATGTCCACCTGGGGAATTTCCGACAGCAGCTTACTGCGCTGGGTCTGCTCCATATCCACCCCATAGAGCTGCTTCATCAGCCGGACCGCGTCCGGGTTGATGTGCGGCTTGGTCTGCGTTCCCGCGGAATAGCTGTCAAATACATCGGCGGCCAGCCGCTTGCCCAGCGCTTCCGCGATTTGACTGCGGCAGGAATTGTGGACACACATGAAGGCTACCTTTGGCTTTTGAAGCATGGCTCAACCCCGGACCTTCCGGATCAGGTCTTTGGCCTCATCCTTTTTCAAAACCTTGCCGTAGGAGACCACTTTACCGTCCACCACCAGCGCCGGAGTCGTCATCACGCCGTAAGCGGCGATCTGAGCAAAGTCCGTCACGTGGTCAATGGCGGTCTCCATGCCCAGCTCCGCCAGCGCCTCACGGGTCGCCTGCTCCAGCGCGTTACACTTGGCACAGCCGGAGCCAAGCACTTTCACACCGCTGGAAGCCTTGTCCACCTCTGCCTGCGCCATTGCCTCAGGCGTGCAGCTGCCGCCGCAGCAGCAGGAAGTGGTTTGCTCTTTTTTGTTTTTACTGAAAAATCCCATGGTTCATACCTCCTGAATTTAAATCAAAATGAATTGGAACGCATTGAACAAGTACCCGACCACCACGATGCCGACGGTACACACGCTGATAAACAAAGCCAGCAGCTTCGGCTTAATGGCCTTGCGCAGCATAATCATAGACGGCAGGCTCAGCGTGGTCACGGCCATCATAAAGGCCAGAATCGTGCCGAGCTGGGCGCCTTTCGCCAGCAGAGCCTCCGCCACCGGAATCGTGCCGAAAATGTCCGCATACATGGGGACTCCCACCAGGGTGGCCAGAAGTACCCCAAAGGGATTGTTGCTGCCCAAAACTGCCTCGATCCAGCTCTCCGGAATCCAGTTGTGAATCACCGCGCCGATTCCCACGCCCACTAAAATATAGGGGAAAACCTTTCGGAACGTGGAGACAACCTGCTCTTTTGCGTACTGCACACGCTCCCGCCTGGTCAAGGTGGGAGACTCAATATCCACGCTCCCGGCGGAACGGATGAAGCTCTCCACCTGCTGCTCCATGTGCAGCTTTTCAATGATGGTGCCACCCACAACGGCGATTGCCAATCCCACCAGCACATAAATGACCGCAACCTTTGCCCCAAAGATACTCATGAGCAGAACCAAGCTGCCCAAATCCACCATGGGAGAAGAGATCAAAAACGAGAACGTCACCCCCAAGGGAAGGCCCGCGCTGGTGAAGCCGATAAACAGCGGAATGGAGGAACAGGAACAAAACGGCGTAACGGTCCCCAGCAAAGCCGAGATGATGTTTGCGCCGATTCCATGAAAACGGCCTAAAATCTTCTTGCTGCGCTCGGGAGGGAAGTAGCTCTGGATATAGGAAATCACAAAAATCAGAACGCACAGAAGAACCGTAATCTTGATCACGTCATAGAGGAAAAATTGAACGCTGCCGCCAAGTCTTCCGTTCAGGTCCAAACCTAACGCAGACAAGCCGCTGCCGATGACCTCATTCAGCCACTTCATGCCCAGCAGCTGGTCTTGCACAAATTGCCACACGCCCATAGCAGAAACCTCACTTTCTATAAACTGAACAACACATCAAAAATTTTTGATATTTCGACGTAAGAGAAACGCCATCCCATACTGATGGCGTTTATCTGCCGCAGGAAGAACAGTGCTCCTCTTGTTCGGTATCGGGCGTCAGAATCGCCCGCAGCCGCTCCATCGCCCATGCCCCGCCCGATTCACTCAAACGGTAGTGGGTCCATTTTCCTTCTTGCCGACTGGTTACGATGCCAGAATCGCACAGAATTTTCATGTGGTAGGACAGCCCCGACTGGGTCAAATCCATCGGCTCCTGCAAGACGCAGGCACATTTTTCCCCGCTGCGCAGCTGTTCCAAAATGGCCAGACGCTTTGGATCGCACAGCGCCTTAAACACTTTGGCGTCCTCCTGGTGGTTTCCCATGGGCTCACCTCACATCAAAAGTTTTTGATGTGACTAGTAT
>DBFWXD010000202.1:0-11119 GCA_048215895.1 Eubacteriales bacterium | reverse complement strand
GTCCTCCGCCAAGGGCGGGGAGGAGACCCTGGTGGTGTATACCGCCAGAAGCGAAAGTCTGAACAACGCGGTAATCGGAAACTTTGAGGCCGACACCGGAATCCATGTGGAAGTGGTCACCGGCGGCACCGGCGAGGTGCTCAAGCGGGTGCAGTCGGAGGCGGCCAATCCCCAGGGCGACATCTGCTGGGCGGCAGACGAGGCCATGCTCAAGGACTATGCCGACTGCTTTGAGGCCTATGTCTCTCCGGAAGATGCCAACATGATGGAAGGCTATAAGAATACCAGCGGCTATTCTTCTCCGGCCTTCTGTGATCCCACCGTCTTTATTGTCAACACCGATCTGGCGGGAGATATGGAGATCAACGGCTTTGAAGATCTGCTCAATCCCCAGCTGAAGGGCAAAATTGCCGCCGGCGATCCCATCAATTCCAGCTCTGCCTTCCAGTGCCTGATTGCGGGCCTGTATGACATGGGCAATGGCGATCCCCTGTCCGACGCGGCATGGGAGTGGGCCCAGAGCCTGGTGAACAATCTGGACGGCGTCAGCCTGAACAGCTCCTCCCAGGTCTACAAAGGCGTGGCAGAAGGGGAGTATGTTGTGGGTCTGACCTGGGAAGATCCTGCTGCTGCCTATGTGCGTGACGGCGTGGCGGTGAAGGTGGTCTTCCCCGAGGAAGGCGCTCTCATGTCCGGCCAGTGCGTGTCCATCATCAAGAACGCGCCCCACATGGAAAACGCCAAAAAGTTTGTGGACTATATGCTCAGCGAGGCCTGCCAGAACTATGTGGGCCAGAACCTGACGGTGCGCCCGCTGCGGGAAGGCGCCACCATGAACGACAGCCTGACTCCCTGGGACTCCATCACTCCTCTGGAGAGCTATGACGGCGTCTGGGTGGCGGAGAACAAGGGCGTCATCACCGAGCGTTACAGCGAGTGCCTGGAGAATGCCGGTTAACAGCAGAGATAACGACGAACTACCAGCGGGCCTGCGGTCTCTCATCGCAGGCCCCTCCTATTCACAAACGAGGGAACAAGGAGGCTGAAACAAATTATGGGTGCCACAATTACCATTCAGGATGCCGTCAAGCGGTACGGCAATGATACCATCATCAACGGACTTTCCCTTCAGGTCAATCCGGGAGAATTTTTTACCCTGCTGGGTCCCTCCGGCTGCGGTAAGACCACCCTGCTGCGCATGATCATCGGCTTCAATTCCATTGAGGGCGGAACCTTCCGGATCAACGACCGGGTCATCAACGACATTCCCACCAACAAGCGCAACATTGGCATGGTGTTCCAAAACTATGCGGTGTTCCCCCATATGTCCGTCTTTGATAACGTGGCCTTCGGTCTGAAAAACCGGAAGGTCCCCAAAAATGAGATCCAGGAGCGGGTGGAGCGGATTCTGAAGGTGGTCAAAATCGACCATCTGAAGGACCGGATGCCGGCTAAGCTGTCCGGCGGCCAGCAGCAGCGGGTGGCGCTGGCCCGTGCCATCGTCATTGAGCCGGAGGTCCTGCTTATGGACGAGCCCCTCTCCAACCTGGACGCCAAGCTGCGTGTGGAGATGCGCAACGCCATCAAGCGCATCCAGCAGCAGTTCGGCATCACCACCGTCTATGTCACCCACGACCAGGAGGAGGCCCTGGCCGTGTCCGACCGGATTGCCGTCATGAATAACGGCGTGATCCAGCAGATCGACGTGCCCTCCCGCATCTATCAGCGTCCGGTCAACCAGTTCGTCTCCAACTTTATCGGCTTGTCCAACTTCCTGAAGGCCACCATCGTGGTGCAGGGGGGACAGCGCTGCCTGTCCTTCCAGGATGAGCCCTCGTACCGGCTGCCCATGGAGAACCTGAAGGACGATGTGACCCAGGGCATGGAGGTCCTGGCGGCGGTCCGTCCGGAGGAATTTGTCCTGTCCAAGGAGAAAACGGAGGGAATCCCGGCGGTGGTTCAGAGCAGCGTGTTCCTGGGCACCTCCACCCATTACTTCCTGAAGCTGCCCGGCGGGCAGGAGGTGGAGGCGGTTCAGGGGACGGATATGTGGGAGATCATCCCCGCTGGGACCCAGGTCTGGCTCAGCGCCAAGGCCAAGAAGATCAATGTGTTTACCGCGGACGGAAGTGAGACCCTGGTGGTCCGGGAGGAGTTGCTATGAGGTATGCAGGAGAAAAGCGGTTCAATATCTGGACTGTGCTGACCCTGATCCTCCTGGCGATGTTTCTGCTCTTTGTGATCTATCCCATTGGGATGCTGCTGACCAAGAGCCTGTTTACCGGCGGATCAGTGGATTTAAGCTATTTTGTCAAGTTTTTCACCAAAAAGTACTATTGGAGCACCCTTGTCAACAGCTTTAAGGTGACCATCGCGTCCACGGCCCTTGCGGTGCTCATCGGCCTGCCCATGGCCTATCTGCTGCGGAGCATTAAGATTCCCTTCTCGGGGCTGCTCAATATCCTGATCGTGATTTCCTACCTGTCCCCGCCCTTCATCGGCGCCTATTCCTGGATTCAGCTGTTGGGCCGAAACGGCTTTATTACCCGGATTCTGAACGCGGTGTTCCACGTAAAGCTGAGCGGCATCTACGGCTTCCCCGGCATCGTGCTGGTGTTCTCCCTGCAATCCTTCCCCCTTATTTACATGTACGTGTCCGGAGCGCTGAAAAATCTGGACAACTCCCTCAATGAGGCGGCGGAGAGCCTGGGGTGCAATGCGTTCCAGCGGGTAACCAAGGTCATCTTCCCCCTGGTTATGCCTTCGCTGCTGGCAGGTATGCTGCTGGTGTTCATGCGGGTGTTCTCCGACTTCGGTACGCCCATGATCATCGGTGAGGGCTATAAGACCTTCCCGGTAATGCTCTACACCCAGTTTATGGGCGAGGTGGGCACCAACGACGGCTTTGCCGCCACCATGTGTATCATCGTCATCATCATCGCCCTGATGTTCTTCTTCCTTCAGAAGTTCCTGGGCCGGCGGTTTACCTACTCCATGACGGCCCTCAAGCCCATGGAGATGCGTCAGGCCACCGGATGGCGCAAGGTCGCCTCCTACGCGGTGGTCTACCTCATCACCTTCGTAGCCGCGCTGCCCCAGCTGACGGTGATTGTCACCTCCTTCATCGGCACCATCAACGGCTCGTTGTTCACCGGGGAATTTACCCTGGACAACTACCGCAATATTTTTGAAAAGGCCAACACCAGCGCCATTACCAACACATACCTCTTCGGCCTGGAGGCCATTGTGGTGGTGGTGATCTGCGGCATTCTCATCTCCTACCTCAGCGTGCGCAAGCACAATGCGCTGACTTCGGTGCTGGATGTGCTGACCATGTTCCCCTACATCATCCCCGGCTCGGTTTTGGGTATTTCCTTCCTGTATGCCTTCAATGGCCCGCCGTTCCTGCTGGGCGGCACCGCAATCATCATTGTGGTCTCCCTGTCCATCCGGCGTATGCCCTACACCATCCGTTCCAGCACGGCTATCATCGGGCAGATCAGCCCCAGCATTGAAGAGGCGGCCATCAGCCTGGGCGCTTCTCCGGTAAAAACCTTCCTGAAGGTCACCATCCCCATGATGCTGCCCGGCGTGCTATCCGGGGCCATCATGAGCTGGATCACGCTGATCAGTGAGCTGAGCTCCTCGGTGATCCTCTACACCAGCCGTACCATGACGCTGACGGTGGCTATTTATTCGGAGGTTATCCGCAGCAACTTCGGAAATGCGGCCGCCTATTCCACCATCCTGACCCTGACGTCCATCGTCTCCCTGTTGATCTTCTTCAAAGTTTCGGGCAGTAAGGACCTCAGCGTGTAAATGAGAACGCGGCGCACTCCAAAATGAGTGCGCCGCGTTTTTGTAAGGATGTAAAAATCCAAAATTTATGGTACAATAAAAAGGAAAAGAGTGGAAAAAGGTCGTGGAATGGGGGAGGGGCAGTGTGCGAAGGGTAAAATTTCAGGATCTGCTCCGCAGATCCTTCATGGGCTACATTTTTCTCATCATCGTTGCCATCCTGGTTCTGATGGTAGGGGGACTGGCCGTCAATTTTGCCACAGTGGTGGTGGGAGGCTGCCGGGAGAGCAATCGCAGCCTGGTCCTCTACATCCAGGACCAGTATGAGGCCTATCAGGGAGGGCTGGAGGAGCTGTCTGCCCGGCCGGAGATCCGTCAGGCCCTGGTGGACCGAGGGGGAGAGGGCTGGACGCAGGCCAACCAGCAGCTATATCAGTTTGTCAACGGCCAAAATTTTAAAGCCTACTTTGTGCTCCTGGACGGGGAGGGGAATCCGGTGTGCTCCAATTTTAACGAGCGCAACCAGGAGAGCTTTGCCGGCGCGCCCCTGATCGGGGGTATGCGGGAGCGGCTGAACAAGTCCCCGGAAGATACGCTTTGTTTTATCTGCGATGTCCCCCTGACCAGCGAGCAGATGTGCAGCTACTCCTTTGGCCGCAGCGTGCTGGACGAGCAGGGAGAGCCCATGGGATATCTCTTCTTTAACCTGCGCACCGAGTCCCTTCAGCGGCAGTTTCGCACGGTGTCCCAGGAAGTTTTGCTCACCGACCGGTACGACAATATTATCCATACCACCCTGGACCTGGAGGACGACCCCACCGACAAGGTGCCCTCGGGAAAGTACGCCATGGGGATCAGCACCGACGGAATCCAGGAGATCAGCGGGGTATATTATTATATTTCTGCCTCCACCGTCACCCCACAGGGGATGCGGCTCTATACGCTCACTTCTCTGGAAATCCACATCCAGGCTTTGTGGTATGGGCTATTTCTGTTTGTCCTGCTGCTGCTGATCCTGGGCGCCATCGTCCTGCTGATGACACGGGCCTTTGTCCAGCAGAATGCCCGGGAGATGCAGGAGCTGACCCGGGCGGTGGCGGAGCTGGACCGGAGCAGCGAGCTGTGCGAGCTGTCTCCCCAGTGCTCGGAGGAATCCCAGCAGCTCTATACCCAGTTTCGCAACATTACCCTCCATCTGCGGGAGCTGATCCGGGACAACAGCGAGCTGCAGGACCGGCGGCGGCAGATGGAGATTAAGCAGCTGGAGGAGCAGTTCAACCCGCACTTCGTATTCAACGTGATGGAGACGGTGCGCTATCAGATCAACGAGGACCCGGAGGCCGCCTCGGAGATGCTGCTGTCTTTTGCCAACCTCATGCGGTACAGCATCAACTATGGGCATACCAAGGTGTCGCTGGAGACGGATGTGGAGTATGTCAATGACTACCTGCTGCTTCAGAAGGTGCGCTACAACAACTGTCTGCACTATGAATTTCACATTCCAGACCAGCTTCTGGAGTGCCAGGTGCCCAAGCTGCTGCTCCAGCCCGTGATTGAAAACAGCATTAAGCACGGCTATCAGCAGGGGAAAATTCTGGAGATCACCGTACAGGTGGACCGGGTGGAGGATGATCTGCGCTTTGTGGTCCGGGACAACGGCCGCGGCATCGAGCCCTCCCGCCTGGAGGCCATCCGGGAGAGCTTTACCATGGAGCTCAACAGCGATTATATCAAGCACATCGGCCTTTACAACATCCAGAAGGTGGTGGAGCTGATGTATGGTCCGCCCTACGGACTTACCATAGAGAGCACACTGGGGGAGGGAACCACCGTGACCCTGACCCTGCCGTATGAAGTGGAGATGGAATCATGCTGAAGGTGTTATTGGTAGAGGACGAAAACCTGATCCGGCGGGGCCTGCATTTTCAGATGAACTGGACGGAGGTAGGCTGTGTGGTGGCAGGCGATGCGGCCACCGGACGGGAGGGGCTGGAACAGATCAAGGCCCTCAAACCGGACATTGTCATCACAGATATCCGTATGCCCGACATGGACGGGCTGGAGATGCTGGAAGAGGGGCACGAAGAGTGGGACTTTGAAGCGGTGATTATTACCGGGTACAGCGAATTTGAGTATGCCAAGCAGGCCATCCATCTGGGGGTCTCCGAATATTTGCTGAAGCCGGTGGATTTAAACGAGCTCAAAACCTGTCTTCAAAAGATTGTAAGCCGCAGGCAGGAGCAGCGGCAGGAGCAGCAGGAGGGGGAGAGGCCCCAGGTGCAGCTGGCCCCCAAGCTGGAACCGTCGGCCATCGAAAACCCATATGCCCGGGCCATGCTCCAGTTCATTCAGGAGCACTATGCCCAGCGGATCTCCCTCACCGACCTCAGCCAAGAGCTGAACATCTCCTGTACCCACTTAAACGCCAAATTCAAGGCGGAGACCGGATACACCTTCCACGACTTTTTGAACTATTACCGCATCAGCAAGGCGGCGGAACTTCAGAAGCAGGGGATATACAAGCTCTATGAGGTGGCCGAGCTGGTGGGCTTTTCCGACTATAAATACTTCAACAAGGTTTATAAGCGGTATGTGGGCTACGCGCCCAACAAGATTTTCCCTACTAAGAAGTGATGAATTGGCCATAAAACAGAGCAAAGACAAAATAGAACGTAAAAAAGCGCCTGTCCCAATGGGACAGGCGCTTATCATTTGAGGAAAAGCCCTTCTTACTTGGCAGCCTTGGCAGCCTTGATAGCCTCGATGAGCATGGGGCCGACCTTGAACAGGTCGCCGCAGATGCCGTAGTCGGCGATCTCGAAGATGGGGGCGTTCTCGTTCTTGTTCACGGCGATGATGCACTCGGAATCCTGCATACCAGCCTTGTGCTGGATGGCGCCGGAGATACCCAGAGCCACATAGATCTTGGGGTGCACGGTCTTGCCGGTCTGGCCAACCTGGTGGTCGGCAGACATCCAGCCGGAGTCAACCACGGCACGGGAAGCGCCCACGACGCCGCCCAGAACCTCAGCCAGCTCCTCAGCCAGCTTGATGCCGCCCTCGACATCCTTGGAGATACCACGGCCCACGGACACGACCACGTCGGCGCCGATCAGGTCGACCAGCTTCTTGGCGGCCTTGACGACCTCCACCACCTGGGTCTGCATGTCGGCCTCGGTGAGGGAGAAGTTGGGCTTGATGATCTCGCAGGCGTCAGCCTTGGCCTGGTCGAAGGTGTTCTTCTTCATAACGCCGGGACGGACGGTGGCCATGGCGGGACGGAAGCGGGGGCAGATGATGGTGGCCATCAGGTGGCCGCCGAAGGCGGGACGGGTCATCTTCAGGTTCCGGTCCTCTTCGGGGATGTTGTCGATGACGTTGGGAGCCAGGGTGGAGGAGGCGCGCAGGAACTCCTTGTACTTGGGCACGTCGATGTCCAGGTGGGTGCAGTCAGCGCCCAGACCGGTGTGCAGACGGGCGGCACAGCGGGGGCCCAGGTCACGGCCGATATTGGTAGCGCCGATCAGCATAACCTCGGGCTTGTACTCCTCGATCACGTCGCAGATGACCTTGGTGTAGCCGTCGGTGGTGTAGTTCTCCAGCAGGGGGTGGTCGCAGACGTACACGCCGTCAGCGCCGTAGCCGCCCAGCTCCTTGGCAATGCCCTCGATGTTGTGGCCCAGGAGAATGCCGTACAGCTTGGAGCCCAGCTCGTCGGCCAGCTTGCGGCCCTCGGAGATCAGCTCGAAGGAGGTGGGCATCATGGTGCCCTGACGCTGCTCACAGAATACCCAAACGCCGCCCTTGAATTCTTCAATCGCAGCACTGTTGTAGTTAGACATTTTTTTACTCTCCCTTCTATCAGATCAGGTGCTTGGCAGCCAGCAGGCCGGCCAGCTTCTCGCAGGTGGCCTTGTCGGCGCCCTCCAGCATCATGCCCACGCCCTTCTGGGGGGGAGTAAAGGACTTGAAGATGTTGGTGGGGGAGCCCTTCAGACCGATGGTGGTGGGATCGATGAGGGGATCGTCCTTCAGGGTGTTGTAGTCAAAGATCTCGTAGGGCTTCTCATAGCACTCGAAGATGCCGCCAACGCTCATATAGCGGGGCTCGTTGAGCTCCTTGATGCAGGTAATGAGGCAGGGGGTCTTGACCTTGATGGTCATGTAGCCGTCCTCCAGCATACGCTTGATGGTCAGAGTGTCGCCGTCCTTGGTGATCTCGGCGGCATAGGAGACCTGGGGCAGGCCCAGCTTCTCAGCGATCTGAGGACCGACCTGAGCGGTGTCGCCGTCGATAGCCTGACGGCCGCACAGCACGATGTCTTCCTTCTCCACGCCGATCTTGTTGATGGCAGCGGCCAGGATCTGAGAGGTGGCGTAGGTATCGGAGCCGCCGAACTCACGGCCGGACACCAGCACGGCGCGGTCCACGCCGCGGGCCATAACCTCACGCAGCATGCCCTCGGCGGGCGGGGGACCCATGGAGATGACGATGACCTCGGCGCCGGTCTGCTCCTTCAGAACCAGAGCGGCCTCAACGGCGTTCAGGTCGTCGGGGTTGGTGATGGTGGCCATGGAGGCACGGTTCAGGGTGCCGTCGGGGTTGACGGCCACCTTACCGGAGGTATCGGGGACCTGCTTTACACAAACAATGATTTTCATTTCAATCTGCCTCCTATCTTATTTCACGCCCAGGTGGCTGGAAATGACCATGCGCTGGACCTCGGAAGTACCCTCATAGATCTCGGTGATCTTGGCGTCACGCATCATGCGCTCCACGGGGTACTCACGGGTGTAGCCGTAGCCGCCGAACAGCTGCACGGCGCGGCGGGTCACATCGGAAGCGGCCTCAGCGGCAAAGAGCTTGGCCATAGCGGCGTCCATGGAGTAGGGCTCGTGGTTCTGCTTCTTCATGGCAGCGGCGTACACCAGGTACTGAGCGGCCTGCATACGGGTGTGCATGTCGGCCAGCTGGAACTGGGTGTTCTGGAACTGGCTCAGGCGCTTCTTGAACTGGATACGCTCCTGGGTGTACTTGATGGCCTCGTTGATGGCGCCCTCGCCCAGACCCAGAGCCTGAGCAGCAATGCCGATACGGCCGCCGTCCAGAGTCATCATAGCGATCTTGAAGCCCTTGCCCTCCTGGCCCAGCAGGTTCTCCTTGGGAACGATGCAGTCCTCAAAGATCAGGTCGCAGGTGGAGGAGCCGCGGATACCCATCTTCTTCTCGTGCTTGCCCACGGAGAAGCCGGGGAAGCTCTTCTCCACGATGAAGGCGGAGATGCCGTGGTTGCCCAGCTTGGGATCGGTCATGGCAAAGACCACGAAGGTGTCGGCCACGGTGCCGTTGGTGATGAAGCACTTGGAGCCGTTCAGGACGTAGTGGTCGCCCTCCAGAACGGCAGTGGTCTGCTGGCCGGAAGCGTCAGTACCGGCGTTGGGCTCGGTCAGACCGAAGGCGCCGATCTTCTTGCCGGAGAGCAGGTCAGGCAGATACTTCATCTTCTGCTCCTCGGTGCCGTGCTCAAAGATGGGGGCGCAGCACAGAGAGGTGTGAGCGGACACGATAACAGCGGTGGTGCCGCAGACCTTGGCCAGCTCCTCCACGCACATGGCGTAAGACAGCACATCGCCGCCGGCGCCGCCGTACTGCTTGGGGAAGTAGATGCCCATCATGCCCAGCTTGCCCATCTTCTCCACGGTCTCCATGGGGAAGCGCTCTTCCTCGTCGATCTCCTCGGCCAAAGGCTTGACCTCGTTCTCGGCGAACTCGCGGTACATCTTGCGGACCATCTCTTGTTCTTTCGACAGGTGAAAATCCATTTTGCAGTCCTCCTACTATAAATTACTGGCTTGATATCGTGAGCGCTTCCGCCGGCGAGGAGGGCCGGCCTTCCAGACCATATACGGCACTGTCGTGGCGGAGCAAAACGATACATGGAAATGTCCGAACATCCCCAGGCTCGATTTAAGCCCCATCTTCGTTATATTTTTAACAAAGGTGGGGTAAAAAAAGAGCAACACGGGCCTGTCCGGCGTTGCGGAATTTATTGTACACGCAGAGGTGTCGAATAAACTGACCAAAGTATATCATTCTTCCCCTTAAAATGCAAGGGGGAAAGTGCAGGAAATCCTTAATTTATCCAGAGAAAATGTAGATAAATTCCTGCAAAAACATGAGAGAAGCCCATGGATCAAACCGTGGGGGAAAGGGGCGGAGGGGGACGAAAAAACCGCCGGAGGGGTTTCTCCCTCCGGCGGTTTGGAAAAATTACTTCTTGGTGTAATCGTAGAAGCCCTTGCCGGTCTTGCGGCCAAGCAGGCCGCCACGCACCATCTTCTTGAGCAGGTAGGTGGGGCGGTACTTGGAGTCGCCGAACTCGGTGTACAGGGTCTCCATAATGGCCAGACACACGTCCAGGCCGATGAAGTCGCCCAGAGCCAGGGGGCCCATGGGGTGGTTGGCACCCAGCTGCATGGACTTGTCGATGTCCTCCACGCTGGCCGCGCCGGTCTCCACCAGACCGATGGCGTCGTTGATCATGGGGATAAGCAGCTTGTTGACCACAAAGCCCGGGGACTCCTTGACTTCCACAGGCTCCTTGCCCAGCTCCTTGGCCAGGTTGTAGGTGAACTCGAAGGTCTCGTCGGTGGTGTTGATGCCACGGATGATTTCGATCAGCTTCATGGAGGGCACGGGGTTGAAGAAGTGCATGCCGATGAGGGGGTGCTTCAGGCCGCGGGCCATGTCGGTGATGGGCAGGGAGGAGGTGTTGGAGGCGAAGATGGCCTCGGGCTTGCACAGCTCATCCAGCTCCTTAAACAGAGCCTTCTTGGTCTCCATGTCCTCCTTCACGCACTCGATGACCAGATCGGCATCGGCAGCGGCGGAGGTCTCCTCCACGAAGATATTAGCCATCAGGGCGTCCTTGGCCTCCTGGGTCATCTTGCCCTTGTCAACCCGCTTCTGCAGGGACTTGGACAGGGCGTCCTTATGCCGCTGGGCGGACTCCAGGCTGCTGGCGTACATCAGGACCGTGTGGCCCTTGGCGGCAAAGACCTGGGAGATGCCGCTGCCCATGGTGCCGGCGCCGAACACTGCAACTTTCATACTGTTTCCTCCTAACATGGTAATACTGCCGTGAGGGTCCGAAGCTTTGACCGGAGGCTTCACGGCTCCGCTCTCTTGCTCCACAGTATAACTGTTTTTCTATCCGGAAGCAAGGGTAAAAAGGCAGTTTTACCGATTTTTTTTCGTGGAAGGCCCAAAAATTTGAAAAATTATAACTAAATAATTATACCTCTGTTACCTGAATTGTTA
>DBFWXD010000201.1:0-8147 GCA_048215895.1 Eubacteriales bacterium | reverse complement strand
GGACCTCATAGTCACCGATCATAGCGGCCAGCTCGGCCTGGGTGGGCAGCATCTTGGTGTCCACCTGCATGTATTTGCCCAGTTCCTCGGCAATGGCGGGAGAGACGGCGTCAATGATCAGACATTTCATAAGACATCTTCCTTCCTTTATATCATGTAGGGCTTTTTGCCCTTTTATGGGACTTTTTCTATTGATTATTATGCCATATTCCAGTCCTTTTGGGAAGTACCTTTTTGTTGAGGGTTGCCACAGCCAAATGGCTGTGGTATACTGAGTACAGCGTTTGTCCCGCGTCCGTTTTTTAACCCGGCCGCATTGCAGAAGGAGGTTCCCTTTGAACTTTCAACACCTGAAATATTTCCTCACCGTAGCGGAGGAGCTCAATATTACCAAAGCCGCTGAGCGGCTGTACATCTCCCAGCAGTCCCTGTCCAACCACATCGGCAACCTGGAACGGGAGCTGGGAGTCAAGCTTTTTACCCGCTCTCCCAAGCTGTCCCTCACCTACGCGGGCGATCTGCTGGTGGACACCGCCACCCAGATTCTGGACCTGCACAGCCAGTACCTGTCCAAGGTGGGCGACATCAACCGCCAGTATATGGGCGTGCTCCGGGTGGGTATCTCCCACACCTGCGGGCTGGCCCTGCTGCCGGATATTCTGCCCAAATTCCACAGCGAATTCCCCCTGGTGGAATTTTCCCTCTTCGAGGGCAACTCCACCCAGTTGGAGGACGAGCTGTCCCACGGCCGGACCGATCTCATCATCTGCTTCCAGCCCATCATCATGGACGGGGTCAGTACCGTCCCCCTCACCGAGCAGAAGCTGGTCATGGTAGTGCCAAAAACCTTTACCGACCGTCTCTTCGGCGCCCAGGCCGAGAGCATCCGCGCCCAGTTCACCCAGGGAGCGGACATCAGCCAGTTCCGGGACGCCCCCTTTGTCCTCATCAAGCGGGGCAACCGTACCCGCAACATCGTGGACCAGTACTTCAGCCGCTACTATTTTAAGCCCAACCTCATCCTGGAGACGGAAAACACCGTCACCACCCTGGCCATGGCAGAGGCGGGCATCGGCATCACCATCTGTCCCGAGCTCTTTCTCCGGGCCCTGCCGGTTCCCTCCCCGGGCTCGGCGGGGGTGGACCTCTTCCCCCTCACCGACCCCTCCACCTTCAGCAAGCTGGTGGCCGGCTACCGGAAGGACCGCTACTTGTCCCACTTCGGCGAGCGGTTTATTGAGATCGCCCACGAAACTCTCCATCCATAAAAAAGCTGTGCACCCGCCTGGGTGCACAGCTTTTTTGATTATTTCTTCAGGCTCTCCGCCCAGGCGGTGTACTTGGCCACCTTGGCCTCGGACTCCTCCCGGGTGGCGCCGTTGGCCAGGATGTAGACCTTGACCTTGGGCTCGGTGCCGGAGGGACGGACGATGAGGCTGGTGCCGTCGGCCATCTCATAGCGCAGCACGTTGGAGCCAGACAGCTCCATGGTGGTCTTGGCCCCATCGGCCACGCAGACCACGCTGCCGTCCTGGTAGTCCTTCTGCTCCTTGACGGCCACGCCGCCGATCTCCACCGGGGGCTTCTCCCGCAGGCCTGCCATCAGGTCGGCCATCTTCTTCAGGCCGTCCAGACCGGGCATGACCAGGTTCAGGGTCTTCTCGCTGTAATAGCCGTACTTCTCATACAGGGCCAGCAGGGCGTCGTAGAGGGTCATGCCCTGGCTGGCGTACCAGGCGGCCATCTCGCTGAGCTCCACGCTGGCGGTGACGGCGTCCTTGTCCCGGACGTAGTCGCCCAGCATATAGCCGTAGGACTCCTCATAGGCAAAGATCACCTTGCCCTCACCGCTGTTCTCCAGCTGGTCCTTCTTCTGGGCCAGGAACTTAAAGCCGGTGAAGGTATCGTAGCAGGCAAGGCCGTTGACCTCGGCCACCTTCCGGGCCATCTCAGTGGTCACGATGGTCTTCAGAGCCACGGGCTTTTCGGGCATCTTGCCGGTACGCTTCTTGGCGCCGATCAGATAGTCCAACAGCAGAACGCCAGTCTGGTTGCCGGAGATGACCTTGAACTCCCCATTGCCGGTGTTGACCATGATACCCACACGGTCGGCGTCGGGATCGGAGCCCAGGATAAAGTCGGCCCCTTCCTTCTTGGCCAGGTCCACCGCCAGGTAGAAGCCCTCGGGGTTCTCCGGGTTGGGGGAGGCCACGGTGGGGAAGTTGCCGTCAATGACCATCTGCTCGGGCACGCAGATCACGTGCTTGAGGCCCAGGCGCTTGAGAGCCTCGGGGATAAGCTTGTAGCCGGTGCCGTGGAAGGGGGTGTAGACCATCTTAAAGGTGTCGGCCACCTGCTCCACCACAGCCTTGTCGTTGACCTGTCCCATCACATTGGCCAGGAACTTCTCGTCGGTCTCCTCACCCATGAGGACAATCTTGCCCTCGGCCACGGCCTGACCGTAGTCCATGGTCTTGACGCAGGCGAACACGTCCAGCTCCTTCATCTTCTTGGCCACCTGGTCGGCGTGCTTGGGGGGCAGCTGGGCGCCGTCCTCCCAATAGACCTTGTAGCCGTTATACTCCTTGGGGTTGTGGCTGGCGGTGACGTTGATGCCGGCGATGCAGCCGTACTCCCGGATGGCAAAGCTCAGCTCGGGAGTGGGGCGCAGGGACTCAAACAGGCGCACGGGAATGCCGTTTGCCGCCATGACGCAGGCGGCCTCCCGGGCGAAGACGTCGGAGTTATTGCGGCAGTCAAAGCAGATAGCCACGCCCCGCTTTACCGCCTCAGGGCCCTCCTCCAGCACCACCTGGGCAAAGGCCTGGGTGGCGTGGCGGATCACATGGACGTTCATCCGGTAAAGGCCCACGCCCATGGTACCCCGCAGACCGGCAGTACCAAAGGAGAGCTGGTCAAAGAACCGGCCCTCGATCTCTTTCTCGTCGTTCCGAATCGCCTCCAGCTCCGCCTTTTCCTCCGGGGACAGGGCAGGACTGGCAATCCAGGCTTCATACGTATCTTTATAGGACATATTTATATAACCTCCCATAAGGAAATTTAGGTGATTCTGTCTACAAGTATACCACAGGGCTTGTTTATTTTCTAGGGAATTTTCCTGAAAGAGCGGGGAATGCTCAAAAATTTTTGCCGGACCGCAGCAGCATTTCTATATCCTGGGGCAGAGGCGCTGTAAAGGTCATTCGCTCCCCGGTCACCGGGTGGCACAGCTCCAAACGATGGGAGTGGAGGGCTGGACGGCCAATGAGCGCCCGGTCCTCCTGCCCATAGAGAAAGTCCCCGGTGAGAGGGTGCCCCAGGTGGGCCATGTGGACCCGGATCTGGTGGGTGCGGCCGGTGTCCAGCTCCAGCTCCACCAGTGCCCGCCCCCCATAGGTTCCCAGCACCTTGTACCGGGTGCGGGCAAATTTCCCGTCCGGGCGGACCATCTGCTCCATCAGGGAGCCGGGCTTGGGCCCCAGAGGGGCCTCAATGGTCCCTTCCGGCATCTGGGGCACGCCTTCGCAGACGGCCAGATAGGTCCGGCGGAAGGCGTTGGTGTGAAGCTGGTTTTTCAGCACCTCCTGAGCATGGGGGTGCTTGGCCGCCGCAAGCAGGCCGGAGGTTCCCCGGTCCAGCCGGTGAACCGGGTGAAAGTCCGCCGTTTCCCCCTCCTGATCGTAATGATCTAGCAGAAAATTACCCAGCGTATCGTCAAAATGCCCCGGCCCCGGGTGGACGGACACCCCAGGGGCCTTGTTCAGCACCACCATGTCCCCGTCCTCATAGAGAATGTCCAGCGGCCCCGGGGCGGGCACAATGCCGCTTCTCCGCTCGGGGTCATCCAGGCGCACCGACAGCACCTGCCCCTCCCGGGGACAGAAGCGGGTGTTGACCCGTGCCCCGTCCACCAGAATCCCGTCAGGCAGCCACTTGATGCGCCGCACCACCGTCCCCGAGAGATGGAGGTGCCGCTTGAGCAGGGTGTCCACCTTGATTCCCGCCAGCTCCGGGTTGATGGTAAGCTCGATCCTTCTCATAGTTTTTTCGTCCACCGGTTCATGTTCACCATGTAAAAGACACAGTGGAGCACGATGGCCACCGACACCAGGGCCGTATATATCCCGCCCTGCAGAATGAGGGTCAGGAAAAAGAGCGCCCACAAGAGGTACAGCGTCCAGTACCAGCTGGAGTAGGCCGCCTTTTCCCGGATAGTCACATTGCGCTCGTCCCGCTCCGCCCGCTCGATCTCCCGGCGCTGCTCCGGGGTCCAGGTACGGTCAAAGTGGGCCATGATGAGCCGGGAGGCGGACACGCCGCCGATGGCCCCGGCCAGGCCAAACAGGATGCCGCTGACGGGCGCGGTCAGCTGGTCCCCCAGGACCGCCGCTGCCACACCCAGCCCCACAGCAAGGCCCAGGGCCAGGGCAGGCATAAGAGTTTTCCACTGTTTCATGCTGATTCCCCCTCATACTCTTTTGATGGGCGGCTGTACGGCAGTTCCCGCCAGCAGCACCAGGCCAGCAGGCTCTTCCACTGAGCCGGTCGTTTCATGCCGCTCATTCTTTCCACGTCATTCCGCTTTACATCTGCTTCTTCAGCCAATGGGAACGCCAGGAATAAACAGCCATCTGGCAAAGAAAAATGACAACCACCGCAATTTGCCCCGGCAGGCAGTCCAGAATGGACAGCACGATAAAGGCTCCCGCAAGCATATATCCTCCCACTTCATAGGAGAAGGCGGCGGCTTTCTCCCGGATGGCCACGTTCCGCTCATCCAGTTCATTCAGCTCCATCTCCCGCCGCTCCTGAGGTCCGGCCTTTTCCCAGCGCTTCCTGCCGTCTTTATAAAACACCCAAAGGCCCACGGCAGCTCCGCCAATTCCTCCCAGGCCTCTTTTCAGCGCCTGGTACAGGCTTTCGTTCAGGTCCAGATTGGGGAGCACCATACTGGAAAGCCAGATGCACAGGATCGCTACCGCCAGCGAAATCCGTTCCTGTGTACGTTTTTTCATTCCGCTTCCTCCTCAAACAGAAACACTTCCTCAATGGTCAGGCCAAAGTATTTGGCAATCCGGTGGGCCAGCAGCAGGGAAGCATTGTACCGCCCGTTTTCCAGGGAAATAATGGTCTGGCGGGTCACATCCACCGCGTCGGCCAGCTCCGCCTGGGAGATGTGATGCTCCTTGCGCAGCTGGGCAATTTTATTGGTCAATGTAACACCTCCTCCAAAAAGTAAAGTTTCCTTTACACTTCGGAGTATAGCACCGGCCGGTCGAAGTGTCAAGCTAGCTTTACATTTTTGCAGAAAAAAAATGCGGCCCCATCGGGGGCCGCAGAAGGCTATTTGGTTCAGGAGAGGGTCTCCAGCTCTTTCATCCACAGGGTATTCACCGCATCCGACGGCATCCGCCAGTCGCCCCGGGGGGACAGGGTCAGCGAACCCACCTTGGGGCCGTCGGGGAGGCAGGAGCGCTTGAACTGCTGGGCAAAGAAGCGGCGGTAGAAGTTATGGAGCCACTTCAAAATGGTCTCCCGGCCATAGGTCTCGCCCAGTGCCGCCATAGCCAGGCGGAACACCTTCTTGGGCGAGAAGCCCCAGCGGATGGCGTAATAGAGGAAGAAGTCGTGGAGCTCGTAGGGGCCCACCAGGTCCTCGGTGCGCTGGGCAATTTCGCCCTCCTTGGGAGGCAGCAGTTCCGGGGAGACGGGGGTATCCAGAATATCCCGGAGCACAGCGGCCAGCTTGGGATCAGTGGGCTCGGCCTCATCGGCACAGTAGGCCACCAGGTGGCGCACCAGGGTCTTGGGGATGGAGCCGTTCACTCCGTACATGGACATATGGTCCCCGTTGTAGGTGGCCCAGCCCAGGGCCAGCTCGCTCAGGTCGCCGGTGCCGATGACCATGCCGCCGAAGCGGTTGGCCACATCCATCAGCAGCTGGGTGCGCTCCCGGGCCTGGCCGTTTTCAAAGGTAACGGACAGATCGTCCATGGACTGGCCAATGTCCTGGAAGTGGACCTTCACCGCCGGGCCGATGTCAATTTCCCGGAAGGTGGTGCCAATACGCTCGGCCAGGATCTGGGCGTTGGACTTGGTGCGGCTGGTGGTCCCGAAGCAGGGCATAGTGATGGCAGTGATGTCCGTGCGGGGACGGCCCAGCAGATCCATGGCCCGGGCGGTAATGAGCAGAGCCAGGGTGGAGTCCAGGCCGCCGGACAGGCCCACCACGGCGGTTTTGGCGTGAGTGTGATTTAGGCGCTTCTTCAGGCCCAGGGCGGCGATGGTCAAAATCTCCTGGCAACGGGCCTCCCGGTCCCCCCGGTCGGCGGGGACAAAGGGGTTCTTTTCCACCGGGCGGGTGAGAACGGTGTCCTCCAGCTCCAGGTCAAAGTACCCGCGCCAGATTTCCTTCTCGCCTGCGGTGAAGGTGCCGATTCTCCGGCGCTCGTAGACCAGCTTGTCCACATCAATCTCGGAAATGGTCAGCCCCGTATCAAAGCGCTTCTCGGCCAGAATCGTCCCGTTTTCGGCAATGAGGTTGTGCCCGGCAAAAACCAGGTCGGTGGTGGACTCCCCTTCGCCCGCGTCGGCGTACACATAGCCGCACATCAGCCGTCCGGACTGGCCGGACACCAGGCTGCGGCGGTAGCTGGCCTTGCCCACCGTCTCGTTGGAGGCGGACAGGTTGAGGATCAGGGTGGCACCCGCCCGGGCCAGCGCCGTGGAGGGAGGCTCGGGGGCCCACAGGTCCTCGCAGATCTCCACGCCGATCACCAGGTTGGGCACACTCTCACACTGGAGCAAGGCACCCGCCTCCATGCATACCGACTGGCCGCACAGCTCCATCCCCTGGGAAATGCCCGCTCCGGAGGCAAACCAGCGCTGCTCATAAAATTCCCCGTAGTTGGGAATGTAGGTCTTGGGCACCAGCCCCACAAGCACTCCCTTGTGGAGTACCGCCGCGCAATTATACAGCTTGTTGTCCCACTTGCTCCGCACCGGCAGACCCACCGCAACCAGCATGTCCACCTCTTTGGTACACTCCAGCACGGTTTCCAGCGCTTCCTCCGCTCCCTGGAGCAGAGTGTCCTGCAAAAACAGGTCGGCGCAGGTGTAGCCGGTCAGGCACAGCTCCGGCAGGCACAGCACCTTGACCCCCTGCTCGGCCGCCTGGCCAATCAGGGCGATGCATTGCTGGGCATTATATACACAGTCCGCCACCCGGATCTCCGGGGTTCCGGCGGCAACCTTGATAAATCCATCCCGCATACTATGAATCCTCCCAAACGGTTGATTATGGTTTTATCTTACCCCAACTTTTCGGGAAATGCAAGAAAAGCAGTGCCCGCTCTCCCAACGAAAAAAGCGCCGGGGAACCTGCGGTTCCCCGGCGCTCAGCTTGTTTATGCTCAGCTTACCGAAACATACTCCTTGGACACATAGCCCACGTCGGTATTGTTGTACTTGATCTTGTACCAGCCGTTCTCCTCACCCAGGACGGTGACTTCCGCACCGTTGGAGGCGCTGGCTACCTTGTCATAGCTGGTGCCCGGGCCGGAGCGGATATTCAGGCCGCCATCCGCATTGATAATGGTGCCCTTGCTGCCGGAGGTCACCGTTCCGGTGCTGGTGCTTCCGCCGGAGGTGCCGGTGCCGGAGCCGCTCTGACCGGAGCTGGTGCTGCCCGGATTCTGGGCCCGGCAGTAGACCACGCACTCGGCCTGCATGCCGCCGCAGGTGGCCGTGACGGTGACCCGCTCCACGCTGCCGCCGGTGTTCACGTTCTTCACATTGCCCTTCTCGTCAATGGTGAGCACCTCAGGGTTGCTGCTGGTCCACACCACAGGCTCCTCCACCCCTTCGGGGGTAACGGTGGCCACAAAGGCGAAGGTCTCGTCATACTGCAGGGTATACTCCGTCCCGTTCAGGGAGATGGACTCCACTTCCACTGCGCCGGTCTGAGAGGTACTGCCGCTCTGGCTGGAGGAGATGCTCCCCTGGCTGCCGCTCTGACTGGTGCTCACGGAGCTTTCGCCGGAGCTGGCGCTGCCCTTGTTCCCCAGAAGGGGACCGCTGATAAAGCGGAAGACAATGACCAGGGCGGCAATGATCACAATGAGGGAAATAATGAGCCCAGCCACCTG
>DBFWXD010000200.1:0-2429 GCA_048215895.1 Eubacteriales bacterium | reverse complement strand
GTCTTTCTTTGATCCGCATTGATCTGGAAAATCACTTTTACGCTCCATGTCTCATTGACGCGCTGGCGCAGCGCAGTCAGCCGCCGTTTTATGACCGCGCCACTGACCAGATTCACTGGACCGAGGATGTCTGTATGCCCCAGGGGGAGCTGCTTCAGCGGCTTCTGGAAGTAGGCGAGCATCGCCTGTCCCTACTGGAGCAGCAGGGGATTACCCATGCGGTGCTGAGCTGTTCCCCCGGCGCCGAGCAGCTTGAGCCCGCCAAGAGCATAGCCGTTTGCCAGGCCACCAATGCCGCGCTGTATGAGCTGACGCGGGCCCATCCCGGCCGTCTGTTCGGCAGCGCCATTCTCCCCGTAAAGGACGTGGCTGCTGCGGAGCGGGAGCTGGAGCGCTGTGTGAAGGAATATGGCTTCGTGTCATGGCACACCCACTCTAATTACGGAAACACCGCACCGGACGATCCCCGCTATCTCCCCCTCTTCCGCAAGGCCGCCGAACTTGGCGTCTACGTCTATCTCCACCCTCAGCTCCCCGAGGGCAGCCGCTACGCAGGCTACGGCTTTACCTTTGCCGGTCCCGGTCTTGGCTTTACGGTGGATACGGTCACCACGCTGCTGCGCATGGTGGTATCCGGCCTGTTCGACGAGATTCCCTCTCTCCGGCTGGTACTGGGACACCTGGGCGAGGGGCTTCCCTTTTTGCTGGACCGTATTGAAAACCGGATCAAATTTCTGCCCAATCCGGCCATTCGCTGCCGCCGCCCGCTGCGCTACTACTTTCAGCACAACATCTGGGTTACTACCAGCGGCAATATGTCGCCGGAGGCTTTCCGCTGTACCCAGGATGTGCTGGGTATGGACCACATTCTCTTTGCAAGCGACTACCCCTATGAGTCCGTGGAGGACATGATGGCCTTTTTGCGCGGGATTCCGCTGAATGAGGCGGACTACGCCAGGCTCTACTATCAAAACGCAGAAGCATTACTGGGAATTTCCCTTTCTTAATTGATTTGGAGGTGTCATCCATGAGGAACAGGAAACATGACGGCAACAAGTCCTCGGTCGTAAACTTCGGTGTGCAGGGCTGGGTCACCATCCTGTACTGTCTGCTGATGTTCTGGCTTTATGCCGGCATGGTGAACAGCGGTTCCAATGTAACCGCCCCGGCCATCGCAGAGAAGTTCGGCATCCTTCCCGGTACCGTACTGAATATGAACACCGTGGCCGGCGTGGTGGGCGTCATCTTCTTTATTGTCGTAGGCCAGATCAACCGGGTGATCGGCGCCCGCATCACCTCCGGCGTGTGCCTAATTGTCGCCGGCCTGGCCTATCTCGGCGTAGGCAATGCCGTCAATCTTGCCATGTATACCGTCTGCATGTGTATTGTGGTGGGCGGCGTCATGTCTGCGGGCTACATCTCCGGCGGGGATCTGGTCACCCAGTGGTTCCCCAAGAAAAAAGGCATCGTCATGGGCTACACCACCATGGGCCACAATCTGGCCTCCGTCGCCTTTGTCCCCCTTATCACACTTCTGGTAGGTCGGCTGGGCATTGGCAACGGTGTAATTCCCATCTCCGTTTGCGCCATCGTGCTTGGCATTCTTGGTCTGCTTCTCGTCCGCAATACTCCGCAGGAGCGCGGCCTCAACCCGGACAATGTGTCCGATGAGGTCTACCGAACCGAGTACTTCCACGGCCATGAGGATCCCACTGGCGGCTGGACCACCGGCAGACTGCTGTGGTGCAAGGAAACCTGGCTGGTGGCCGTCACCACCGGCATGTTCCAAATCTGCTCCCTGGGCGTGGTATCTCAAATGGTGCTGCGCAACATGGAGCTGGGCTTCTCCCGGGAGCAGGCCACCTTTATCCTCAGCCTGGTAGCTCTCATCGGCCTGGTCGGCTCCTTTTTTGTGGGCTATATGGATGAGCGCCTTGGCACCAAAAAGTCCATGCTGTTCTTCGGCATCTGGTACGCCCTCTCCCTGCTGGCCAACGCCACCGAGAACACCGTTCTGGTCTATGTCTCCATCTTTATGATCGGCATGTCCATTGGTGGCTCCGCCAACTTCACCACCTCCCTTACCACCTCCGTGTTTGGCCGTCAGGGATTCAGCAAGGTAAATTCCGTCGTTTTCCCCATCCAAGGCGCGGTGTCCGCCCTCTCCTTCGTGGTCAACGGCGTAGTCTCCAACATCACCGGCGGCAACCTGCGCTACACCTATCTCATTTTTGCCGGCGTATCCGTAGTCTCCGCGCTCATTGTACTGCTAGTGGATGAACACCGCTTCAACAAGGACTGGCAGCAGGGACAGAACGCCCGCTCCGCCTCTTGATGAGTCCAATAAAAAAGATCGCCTGCCCCGGCCGGGGCAGGCGATCACAGTTTTTGGGGTCATTCCACGCTTTTCAGCAGCTCCTCCGCCGAAA
>DBFWXD010000020.1:0-15922 GCA_048215895.1 Eubacteriales bacterium | reverse complement strand
CACTGCCCCGGCGGCCGCCACGTTGAGGGAGTCCACCCCGTGGCACATGGGAATCTGGGCGACGTAATCACAGCCTTCGATGGTCTGTTCGGTCAGTCCCCTTCCCTCCGAGCCCAGGATAATGGCCAGCTTGTCCGCTTGGGCAAGAGCCGGATGGTCGATGGGGATGGAGCGGTGGTTGAGGGCCATGGCCACGGTCTGAAAGCCGTACTCCTTCAGCTGAGAGAGCCCGGGCTGAGGCCATTGGGCGCTGTCCTCTCCCGTCCAGGCCCAGGGGATTTGAAAGACCGTGCCCATGCTGACCCGCAGGGAGCGGCGGTAGAAGGGGTCGCAGCAGGAGGGGGTGACCAGCACAGCGTCCATGCCCAAAGCGGCGGCCGAGCGGAAAATGGCCCCCACATTGGTGGAGTCGGTGATGTTTTCCAGCACCACCAGGCGGCGGGCGGTTTGGCACAGCTGTTCCGGGGTGGGCAGTGTGGGGCGGCGCATGGCGCATAAAATCCCCCGGGTCAGGGCATAGCCGGTGAGCTGAGCGAGGACCTCCCGGGGAGCGGTGTAGATGGGAATGTCCCCAAAGCGATCCAAAAACGACGGGGGAAGTGCGCTGAGCTGCCGCTGCTCCATCAGCAGGGAGAGAGGCTGGCAGCCGGCATCCAGTGCGCTGGAAATGACGTTGGTGCTCTCCGCGATGAGGATACCCTGGGTGGGGTCCCGGCGGCTGCGCAGCTGGGCGTGAGTGAGTCCCACATAGGGGCTGAGCTGCGGCGCGGACAGATCCGCGAGGGGGACAATATGAGCCATGGCCGTGCCTCCTGATCAAACAGCGATTTGGTGCAAGCCGCATTTTGGCGGTGCAGCTTCATTATGCCATACCAGGCGGCGCAATGCAAATGCGAGACCGGAACCTGGGACCGCTAACTGGCAAAAAATGTATTTTTCAGCGGGAAAAATAGACATAAGAAACATTTGAGTGCCCCTTGGGAATCTGTTATAATAGGAAAAACACCGCCGGGGAATCGGAATCAGGGAGGTTCTCCGGGAAAGGAAGGTGCTGACATGGCCCCGAAAACGCTGTATACCGTGGTAGTTGCCGACGATGAGGACGAACTGAGAGAGGCAGTGTGTACGATGATTCCCTGGCAGGACTATGGGTTCTGCCTGGTGGGAAGCGCCAGCAACGGACTGGATGCGCTGCAGATGGTGGAAAAGTATGAGCCCGACCTGCTGCTCACCGATATCCGCATGCCGTTTATTTCCGGAATTGAGCTGGCCCGCCAGGTGCGGGAGGTACGCCCGGCCACCAACATTGCTTTTTTAAGCGGCTATGACGACTTTAAATATGCCAAACAGGCGATTCAGTATAACATCATCAGCTATATGCTCAAGCCGCTGACCCTGGAGGGACTGGGGGAGGAGCTGCGCACGATCCGCCAGAAGATTGACGCCCAGTTTGCCATGTTCCGCCAGAGCGCACCGCAGCCTGACCGCCAGGACCTGCGGGTGGCCACGCTGATGCCCCTGGTGCTGGACGACTATGCTGAGCCGGAAGGGGAGGACCAAGTGGAGGAGTATGCCCGTCAGTGCGGCCTGCTCCGGGACCGGGACGACCGGCCCTGCTATACGGTGATGGTGTCCACCCTGCTGGGTGAGGACGGAACCAACGAAACCGCCCCCTCCTTCGCGGCGACGGTGGACCGGCTGGCCCTGAAATATCTGCGGGCGGTGAGCTTTTTCGCCTCTGGAAAGGTGATTTCCGTCCTGCTGGGCAATCCTTCGGATTTTGACGAGTATTTACATATTTTAACCGATGAGATCCCCCAGATGGCCCAGCGTGTCCTGGGCAAGCGCTGCCGCATCGGCGTCAGCCGCATGTCCAAGACCCTTACCTCCCTCCATGACGCCTATCGGGAGGCCATGGAAGCCCTGCGCCAGGGAGACCGGACCGAGGGGGGAGCCCAGTTTATCAGCGACTTCTCTCCGGCGGTCAAGGGAGGGAGCCTTCTGTGCAAGCGGGCGCTGGAGACGCTGGATCAGTATTATATGGATGCCAGCCTCTCGCTGGTGTCGCTGAGCGGAATGCTGGACGTAAGTCCCAACCATCTCAGCGCCTGCATTAAAAAATATGCGGGAGAGACCTTTATCAACATCCTCATCCGCAAACGGATGGAGGCGGCCCAGGAGATGGTGTGCAACACCACGCTGAAGGTACAGGAGATCTCTCAGCGCTGCGGGTACACCGACCAGCACTATTTCAGCTACTGCTTTAAACGCTACTGCGGGGAATCTCCCAACGCCATGCGCCGCCGGGTGGAAAAGGAAAAGGCGGGTGAAGGGGTGTGAAACAAGGAGCGGCCCGCACTCGCCTGCGCACCACCACCATTTTGGTCTCTATGGTGGTGGGCGTTGTGGCCATTATGCTGTTTTGCTGCATTACCATCTTTTTGGACCGCTACCGCAGCGCCATGGTACAAAGCGCCCAGACCAGCACGGCCCAGGCGGTTTCCCAGGTGTCCAACACGGTGGGCAATTATCTGCGGGATATGGACCAGGCCATGGAACTGGTGGAGCAGTCCATGGGGGAGAAGGAGGAGAGCCGGGATGAGCTGCTGTCCGCCTTTTTGAAGTTCCGCCCCGATGTGGTGGCGGTGACCAGCTATTCCCGGGAGGGGGAGCTGCTGGACTGCTGGTCCCTGGGCCGGGAGCCCCGGGAGGAAATTTTCCAAAACCTCTCCTTTGATTTGGAAAAGGCCAGAGATTATCTGGGGGCCTATATGACGGCCCCCCATGTGGAGACCATTTTTGAGGGGTATTATCCCTGGGTGGTCACCATGACCGCCCCTCTGGAACAAAATGGAGAGGCGGCGTGGGTGTCGCTGGACCTGAGCTTTTCCAGCATCTCCGACTACATCAGCAACGTGAGCATCGGCCAGCGGGGCTATTGCTTTATCATGGATGCGGCGGGCAATATTGTCTATCACCCTCAGCAGCAGCTGCTCTACTCCGGCTTGAAGGCGGAGAACACCACCGCCCTGGCCGCCCTGGAGGACGGCGCCTATGCCGACGACACGGTGATCTACTGCATCACCAGTGTGGAGGGCAGCGACTGGCGGATTGTGGGTGTCAGCTATGTGGATGAGCTGGTTAACCGCAACGTTCACGAGATGATCCGGCTGTCCTTCCTGCTGGCGGGAGTGCTGCTGGCCGCGGCGCTGCTCACCAGCTGGCTGCTGTCCCACCTGCTGGGCCGGCCGCTGCGGGGCCTGGCTGCCGCCATGGAGAGCTTTGAAACCGACGCGGACCACTTTACCTACCGGCCTGTGGGCGGCACCCGGGAGGTGCAGGAGCTGTCCGCCTCCTTTGGACACATGGTGCTGCGCATTCAGCAGCTGATGACCACAGTGCGGGAGGAGGAGGTCAACCTGCGCAAGACCGAACTCAAGGCCCTCCAGGCCCAAATCAATCCCCACTTCCTTTATAATACCCTGGACTCCATTGCCTGGATGTGCGAGCAAGGGCGCAATGCCGACGCGGTGAAAATGGTCCACGCCCTGGCCAGGCTCTTCCGCATCAGCATCAGCCGCGGCCACGAGCTCATTCCCATCCAAAAGGAAATTGAGCATGCGGAGAGCTATCTGCAAATCCAGAAATACCGCTACAAGAATCAGTTTACCTACGAATTTGACGTGGAGCCGGAATGTCTGGAGTACTACTGCAACAAAATCACCCTCCAGCCCATCATTGAAAACGCCATCAACCACGGCCTGGATCTGCTGGTGGAGGAGGGGCACATTGCGGTGCGGGTGTATCAGCAGGGGGAGGACATTGTGTTCTGCGTCCAGGACAACGGTGTGGGCATGACCGCCGAGCAGATTGAGTCCATTATGCAGCGCGGCCCCCATGACCGCACCGGCATTGGAATCAAGAACGTCAACGACCGGCTGAAAATCTATTTTGGCAAGAACTATGGGCTGCATATCACCAGCGAGCCGGATGTGGGCACCTGTGTGGAAATTCGTATGCCGAAGATACGGGAGGGAGATTATGAAGGGAAGTAAGCGCGCTGTTTTGGGCGTGGTGCTGGCGCTTTGCTGTCTGTGCGCCTGCTCTTCCAACGGGATCTCCGCTACCAGGCATTCCGTGGCCCTGGTGGCCAAATCCACACAGACGGAGTTTTGGCTGTCAGTCTTTGCCGGGGCGGAGGCCGCGGCCACCGAGTATAACCTGGATCTGAGCATTATGGGGCCGGAGACCGAGGAGGACTTTGAAACCCAGAACCAGATGGTAGCCCAGGCGGTGGAGAATGGAGCGGAAGCGTTGGTATTTTCCGCCATTGACTTTGAGAACAACGCCTGCGCCATTGACGCGGCCGCAGAACAGGGCGTGCAGATTGTGGCCATCGACAGCAGCGTGGACTCCCAGGCGGTGAGCACCTACATCGGCACCGACAACTACGCCGCCGGCCAGATGGCGGCCCAGGCGGCCCTGGACCGGGTGGACGGTATTTTAGAGGTAGGAATCGTCAACTATGACATCAGCAGCGCCAACGGCCAGGAGCGGGAGCGGGGCGCCGTGGAGCAGTTTGAGCAAAGCGGCCGGGCCAACATCCGGGCCGTCATCAACACCCTGGCCGAGGCTCAGTCCGCCCGGGCGGATACCGCTGCCCTGCTGGAAGAGCATCCGGAGATCAATGTCCTTCTGGCCTTCAACGAGCCCACCAGTGTGGGCACGGCCCAGGCGGTGGAGGATTTGGGCCGCTCGGAGGATATCTTCCTGGTGGGCTTTGACTCCAACGTCATGACGGTGGACGGCCTGCAGGAGGGGAGCGTGGATGCGCTGGTGGTGCAGAATCCCTACGCCATGGGCTACCTCGGCGTGGAGAGCGCCTATAAGCTGCTCAGCGGAAAGGGGAGCGATCTGGAAGCCACCGTGGACACCTCCACCCAGATTGTGGACCGGGATAACTTGTTTACCATGGACAGTCAAAAGGCGCTGTTTGCCTTTGAACAACACCTAAGCTAGATAAAGTGCACAAAAACGAGGGGCAAAATTTTGGCAGAGCGTTGCGTCTGGATAAAATTTTGCCCCTCTTTCGGTAATTTTTTCCCTTGCTTTTCCGCAGTGGTTCTTCTAACATTAAATTAGTGTTAAATGGGATATGAGCGTTCCATTTAAAACGGTTTTATGAAAAGGAGAATTGCTATGAAAAAAGCTCTTGCACTGACCCTGGCCGCTGCAATGTCCCTCAGCCTGGTCGCTTGCTCCGGCGGAACTTCGACTTCTCAGTCCTCTTCCGCTAGCAGCGCCGGCAGCAGCAGCGCCGCCCAGACCTCCACCGTGGCCAACAAGGACAAGCCCTTGGTCTGGTTCAACCGCCAGCCCTCCAACAGCTCCACCGGCGAGCTGGACATGACCGCCCTCAGCTTCAACGAGGACACCTACTATGTGGGCTTCGACGCCAACCAGGGCGCTGAGCTCCAGGGCACCATGATCAAGGATTACATCGCTGCCAACATCGACGGCCTGGACCGCAACGGCGACGGCATCATCGGCTACGTTCTGGCCATCGGCGACATCGGCCACAACGACTCCATCGCCCGTACCCGCGGTGTTCGTTCCGCTCTGGGTACCGCTGTTGAGACCAACGGCGCCATCGACAGCACTCCTGTGGGCACCAACGTGGACGGCACCTCCACCTACGTGAAGGACGGCGAGATCACCGTCAACGGCACCACCTACATCGTTCGTGAGCTGGCTTCTCAGGAGATGAAGAACTCCGCCGGCGCCACTTGGGACGCCGCCACCGCCGGCAACGCCATCAACACCTGGTCCGCCTCCTTCGGCGATCAGATCGACATCGTTGCCTCCAACAACGACGGCATGGGCATGGCTATGTTCAACGCCTGGTCCAAGGCCAACGAGGTTCCCACCTTTGGTTATGACGCCAACTCCGACGCCGTGGCCGCTATCGCCGAAGGTTACGGCGGCACCATCAGCCAGCACGCTGACGTGCAGGCCTACCTGACCCTGCGCGTGCTGCGCAACGCTCTGGACGACGTGGACATCGACACTGGTATCGGCACCGCCGACGACGCCGGCAACGTGCTGGGCGAGGACGTGTTCTACTATGACGAGGCCACCCGTTCCTACTATGCTCTGAACGTGGCTGTCACCGCTGAGAACTATCAGGACTTCCTGGATTCCACTGTGACCTATGCTCCTGTTTCCAACCAGCTGGATGCCACCGCTCACCCCTCCAAGAACGTTTGGCTGAACATCTACAACTCCGCCGATAACTTCCTGGGCTCCACCTATCAGCCCCTGCTGGAGAAGTACGACGACCTCCTGAACCTGAATGTTGAGTACATCGCCGGCGACGGCCAGACCGAGTCCAACATCACCAACCGTCTGGGCAACCCCAGCGCTTATGACGCCTTCGCCATCAACATGGTGAAGACCGACAACGCCGCCGCTTACACCGGCATTCTGGCCCAGTAATTCCGCCGCCCTGAAGCGGCAGGATTCCCCCAGATGAGGAATCAATAAAGCCTTGCTGTTAGGGAGAAGGAATTCTCCGTTCGGGAGAAATGTTTCTCCGTTCGGCGGAAGGAATTCTCCCTAACAGCAATTTTGAAGAAGAATCCGGCAGAATCAGATTTTTCGCTGAAACTGCTAATATGGATAAACAGGAGTAACGAGAATGGCAGATGCGAAAGACGATATTGTCCTGTCAATCCGCGGTATGAGCAAGTCTTTCGGCCGAAACCGGGTACTTGACCATATCAACCTGGATGTGAAGCGGGGAACGGTCATGGGACTGATGGGCGAAAACGGCGCCGGTAAGTCCACCATGATGAAGTGCCTGTTCGGCACCTACCAGAAGGATGAGGGGAAAATTTTCTTAAACGGAAGAGAAATCAGCTTTTCCGGTCCCAAGGATGCCCTGGAAAACGGAATCGCCATGGTTCACCAGGAGCTGAACCAGTGCCTGGAGCGGAATGTCATTGACAACCTGTTCCTGGGCCGCTATCCCACCACCACCGGCGGGATGGTTGACGAGAGCAGCATGAAGAAGAAGGCCTCCGAGCTGTTCCGCAAGCTCGGTATGACCGTCAACCTGACCCAGCCTATGCGGAATATGTCTGTCTCCCAGAGACAGATGTGTGAAATTGCCAAAGCAATTTCTTACAATTCCCAAGTAATCGTCCTGGACGAGCCCACCTCTTCTCTGACCGTGCAGGAGGTGGATAAGCTCTTTGAGATGATGCGGATGCTGAAGGCGCAGGGAATCTCTCTGATCTATATCTCCCATAAAATGGACGAGATTTTTGAGATCTGCGACGAGATCTCCGTTCTGCGTGACGGCAACCTGGTCATGACCAAGAGCGCCAAGGACACCAACATGAACGAGCTGATCACCGCCATGGTGGGTCGTTCCCTGGAGAGTCGTTTCCCTCCGGTGGACAACACCCCGGGCGACACCATTTTGTCCGTACAGCACCTGTCCACCAAGTACGCCCCCTATCTTCAGGACGTCACCTTTGACGTGAGGGAGGGCGAGATCTTTGGCCTTTATGGTCTGGTGGGCGCCGGCCGTACGGAGCTGCTGGAGACCATTTTCGGCGTTCGTACCAGAGCGGCCGGCCGTGTGTATTTCAAGAACCGGCTGATGAACTTCTCCAGCGCCAAGGAAGCCATTGAACATGGCTTTGCCATGATTACCGAGGAACGCAAGGCCAACGGCCTGTTCCTCAAGTGTGATTTGACCTTTAACACCACCATTGCCAACCTGAACCAGTACAAGTCGGGCCTGGCCCTGTCCAATCCCAAGATGGTGAAAGCCACCAACAAGGAGATCAAGATCATGCACACCAAGTGCATGGGCCCGGACGATATGATTACCAGCCTCTCCGGCGGCAACCAGCAGAAGGTTATCTTCGGCAAGTGGCTGGAGCGTGAGCCCCAGGTCTTTATGATGGACGAACCCACCCGAGGCATCGACGTGGGCGCCAAGTACGAGATCTATGAGCTGATTATTAAGATGGCAAAGCAGGGGAAGACCGTGATTGTGGTTTCCTCTGAGATGCCTGAGATCCTCGGTATCACCAACCGCATTGGCGTGATGTCCAACGGACACCTGTCCGGCATTGTGAACACCAAGGAGACCAACCAGGAAGAACTTTTGCGACTGAGTGCAAAATACCTATAATGGGAGATATTGCATATGGCAACAGAAAACACAAAAATTCTGACGGCTGAGCAGGAAGAAAAACTCCGCCAGCCCATTGACGAGTACGTCGGCAAGATCCAGGAGCAAGTCAATGCCCTGCGTGTGGAGGGCACCGACAAGGTCATCGAGCTTCAGAGCAATCTGGATAACCTGAAGCGCGACCGCGTCTATACCCAGAAGGAGAAGGAAGAGAAGACCGCCCAGTACCACAAGGAGCTGGAGAAGGCCAAGGCGGTGGAGGCCCAGAACAAGGACCAGATCGCCAAGCTCATCGCCGACGCGGAGAGCTACCTGAAGGCTCAGTACAGCACCTACTACCAGCCGGTGGTGGAGAGCTGCAAGGAGGAGAAGGTTCAGGCTCAGAAGAAGTATCAGGCCACTCTGGAGCAGCTGGGCAAGGAGCACCAGGCCACCCTGGCCAAGCTCACCGATCCCCAGGAGATCAAGGACGAGAAGTACGTCCACAAAAACCGCCTCTTTGACGCCAAGATGGCTCTGGCCAAGGACCTTCAGGAGGTCAAGGACCGCCGCCACGCGGCCTTTGAGCACAAGTACCACCTGATCGACATGCTGCGCATGTCCAAGTTCACCTTCGGTGAGACCATGGCTCAGCGTTGGGAGAACTACAAGTACACCTTTAATCAGCGGGACTTCTTCCTGCGCAACGGCCTGTATCTGGCCATCATCGTCATCTTCATTGCCCTGTGTATTCTGACCCCCATCATCAAGGGGCCCAATGTGCAGCTGCTGACGGTGAACAACATCCTGAACATTCTGCAGCAGGCCTCGCCCAGAATGTTCCTGGCGCTGGGCGTGGCCGGCCTGATCCTGCTGGCCGGTACCGACCTGTCCATCGGCCGTATGGTGGGTATGGGCATGACCGCCGCCACTATTATCATGCACCAGGGACCCAACACCGGCTCTGTGTTCGGCCATGTGTTTGACTTCTCCGGCATGCCCGTGGTGGCCCGCATCCTCCTGGCCCTGGTGGTTTGTATCGTGCTGTGCACTGTGTTTACCACCATTGCCGGCTTCTTTACCGCCAAGTTCAAGATGCACCCCTTCATTTCCACCATGGCCAACATGCTGGTCATCTTCGGTCTGGTTACTTACTCCACCAAGGGCGTGTCCTTCGGTGCCATCGATTCCTCCATTTCCAGCATGATCATGCCCAGAATCAACGGCTTCCCCACCATCATTCTCTGGGCGGTTGCCGCTGTGGTTATCGTGTGGTTCATCTGGAACAAGACCACCTTTGGTAAGAACCTCTACGCCGTGGGCGGCAACCCCGAGGCGGCTGCCGTTTCCGGTATCTCCGTGTTCAAGGTCACCGTGGGTGCCTTTGTCATGGCCGGTATCCTGTACGGCTTTGGTTCCTGGCTGGAGTGTATCCGTATGTTCGGTTCCGGCTCTGCTGCTTATGGCCAGGGCTGGGAAATGGACGCCATTGCCGCCTGCGTGGTGGGCGGTATCTCCTTCACCGGCGGTATCGGCAAGATCTCCGGCGTGGTCGTGGGCGTGTTTATCTTCACTGCCCTGACCTACTCCCTGACCATCCTGGGCATTGACACCAACCTGCAGTTCGTCTTCTCCGGTGTCATCATCCTGGTGGCCGTTATGCTGGACTGCCTGAAGTACGTCCAGAAGAAGTAAGCCATTTAATACCTCGGCAGGAAGCCGCCGCAAAGCAGATATGGAGCTCCCACTGCTTTGCGGCGGCTTTGTTTCGCCGGATTTCCAGCGAGAAAAACGCCCGGTATCCGGGGCGGGACCCCAGCCGGCAGCCGGCCGGGGATTGGCAATGCAGGCGGAATATGATATGATGAAGAAAATGGGCCCGCCGGGCGGAACGATATGAATCCGGCGGGAAAAGAGAGGGGATTAACATGCAAAAACTGGTGGATGTGCGCCGCGCGCTGCAGGCCGGTGAACTGGATAAGGGGCTGAAGAGTACACTGTGCCGCGACCTGGAGGCCGGACGGCAGCGGGTGGAAGCATTGCTGGAGAACTTCCAGCGCACCTTTGGCGCGGGGGAGGACACGCTGGTGTCCCTGTGCTCCGCTCCCGGGCGCACGGAGATCTGCGGCAACCATACCGACCATCAGCACGGCCGGGTTCTGGCCGGCGCGGTCAATCTGGATTTTCTGGCCTGTGCGGCTTTGAACGGCACCAACACCATCCGCTTCCAGTCGGAGGGCTGGCCCATGGTGGAGGTGGAGCTGGACACCCTGGAGCCCAAGGAGGAGGAGAAGGAATCCACCGCCTCCCTGGTGCGGGGCATGGCGGCCCAGGCCGCCAAGATGGGCTACAAAGTGGCGGGCTTTGATGTGTATGCCACCTCCCAGGTGCTCCCTGGTTCCGGTCTGTCCTCCTCCGCGGCCTGCGAGGTACTGCTGGGCGTGGTGGAAAGCGACCTGTTCTGCCAGGGTGAGCTGGACCCTGTGACCATCGCCAAGATGGGACAGAAGGCGGAGAACATCTTCTTCGGCAAGCCCAGCGGACTGATGGACCAGACCGCCTCCTCGGTGGGCGGCGCGGTGGCCATTGACTTTGCCGATCCGGCCGCCCCGGTGGTCCGGAGCGTCGCAGTAGATCTGAATGGTCTGGGCTATGCCCTTTGCATCATCGACTCCGGCGCCAGCCACGCCGACCTGACCAGCGAATACGCCGCCGTGCCCCAGGAGATGGGGGCAGTGGCCGCCTATTTCGGCAAGCAGGTGCTGCGCGAGGTGGACGAGGAGCAGGTGATGGAGGCCCTGCCCCAGCTGCGCAAGGCGGTGGGCGACCGGGCGGTGCTCCGGGCCCTGCACTTCTTTGCCGATGACCGCCGCTCCGAGCAGGAGGCCGACGCCCTGGAGAAGGGCGACATGGCTGCCTTCCTGGCGCTGGTGAAGGAGTCCGGCCGCTCCTCCTGGGAGCTGCTGCAGAACATCACCCCCGCCGGCGCGGTGGCCGAGCAGGCCATGGCCGTGGCCCTTACGGTGGCCGAGCGTGCGCTGAAGGGTAAGGGCGCCTGCCGGGTCCACGGCGGCGGCTTTGCAGGCACCATTCAGGCCTTTGTCCCCCTGGCGGAGCTGGAGCAGTTCCAGGCCCAGGTGGAGAAGGCCCTGGGAAGCGGCAGCTGCCACGTGCTGAGCATCCGGCCTGTGGGCGGCACGGTACTCTGGTCTTAATTGGAACGGAATATAAATACGAAAGGAGCACATTGAAAAATGGCGATTTTGGTATTGGGCGGAGCCGGCTATATCGGCTCTCATACGGTATATGAACTGATTGACGCGGGCCGCGAGGTGGTTGTGGCCGACAATCTGCAGACGGGCTTCAAGGCTGCTGTCCACCCCAAGGCGAAGTTCTATCAGCTGGACATCCGGGACAAGGGCGCTCTGGACACCCTGTTCCAGGCGGAGAACATTGAGGGCGTCATTCACTTTGCCGCCTCTTCTCAGGTGGGCGAGTCCATGTCCGATCCTCTGAAGTACTATGACAACAACCTCTACGGCACCATGGTGCTGCTCCAGTCCATGGTGGAGCACGGGGTGGATAAGATCGTCTTCTCCTCCACTGCCGCCACCTACGGCGAGCCCGAGCGGGTGCCCATTCTGGAGAGCGACCCCACCGTGCCCACCAACTGCTACGGCAACACCAAGCTGTCCATGGAGCAGATGATGAGCTGGGTGTCCAAGGCCCACGGCCTGCGGTATGTGGCCCTGCGGTACTTCAACGCCTGCGGCGCTCATCCCTCCGGCAAGATCGGCGAGGCCCACAACCCGGAGACCCACCTCATCCCCATCATTCTCCAGGTGCCTCTGGGCCAGCGGGAAGCGGTGAGTATGTTCGGCGACGACTATCCCACCAAGGACGGCACCTGCATCCGGGACTACATCCACGTCACCGACCTGGCCCAGGCCCACATCCTGGCCCTGGACTACCTGATCAAGGGCGGCGAGAACAACGTCTTTAATCTGGGCAATGGCGTGGGCTTTACGGTGAAGGAAGTGGTGGACGTGGCCCGGGCGGTCACCGGCCACCCCATCCCCGCCAAGATCGCTCCCCGCCGCGCGGGCGACCCTGCCCAGCTGATCGCCTCTTCGGAGAAGGCCGTGAAGGTGCTGGGCTGGAAGCCGCAGTATAACGACCTTGGCACCATTGTGGCCTCCGCCTGGGCCTGGCATAAGGACCATCCCCACGGGTATGAGGAGGTCTGAGCATGGAGCGTGACCAGGCCATTGCCAAGCTGATTGCCTATGCCCTGGACCGGGAGCTTATCCGGCCCGAGGAGCAGTTTTGGGCGGTGAACGCCCTGCTGGAGGTGCTGGAGCTGGACAGCTGTGCCATGCCCCAGGAGCTGCCTGCGGTGGAGGATGGAGAACTGCCCGTCATTCTGGACACCCTCATGGACGATGCCCATGCCCGGGGTGTTCTGAAGGAGAACTCCATTGTCTACCGGGACCTTTTTGACACCAAGATCATGGGCGCTCTCACCCCCCGTCCCGGCCAGGTGATTGACAAATTCCAGGCCCTGCGGGCGGAGGACCCCCAGAAGGCCACCGACTGGTATTATCAATTCAGTCAGGACACCAACTACATCCGCCGGGACCGGATCGCCAAGGATATGCAGTGGAAGGCGCCCACCGAGTACGGCGAGCTGGACATTACCATCAACCTCTCCAAGCCGGAGAAGGACCCCAAGGCCATTGCCGCCGCCCGGAACCTGCCCGCCTCCGCCTATCCCCGGTGCCAGCTGTGCGCCGAGAACGAGGGCTACGCCGGCCGGGTCAACCACCCCGCCCGGCAGAACCACCGCATTGTTCCCATCACCATCAACGGCTCTCCCTGGTTTTTGCAGTACTCCCCCTATGTGTACTACAACGAGCACTGCATCTGCCTGAACCGGGAGCACACTCCCATGAAGATCGACCGGGCCTGCTTTGGCAAGCTGCTGGACTTCGTGGGCCAGTTCCCCCACTACTTTGTGGGCTCCAACGCCGACCTGCCCATTGTGGGCGGCTCCATCCTGGCCCACGACCACTTCCAGGGCGGCCGCTACACCTTCGCCATGGCCAAGGCCCCGGTGGAGACGGAGTTTACGTTCCCCGGCTATGAGGATGTACGTTCCGGCATTGTGAAATGGCCCATGTCGGTGGTGCGGCTCACCTGCGCCGATCCCCAGCGGCTGGTGGACCTGGCCGACAAGATTCTGCTCAGCTGGAGAGGCTACACCGACGAGGCGGCCACCATCCTGGCCGAGACGGATGGGGAGCCCCACAACACCATCACCCCCATCGCCCGCCGCCGGGGAGAGGACTATGAGCTGGACCTGGTGCTGCGCAACAACCTGACCACGGCTGAGCATCCCCTGGGCCTCTATCACCCCCACGCCGAGCTTCACCACATCAAGAAGGAGAACATCGGCCTCATCGAGGTCATGGGTCTGGCCGTGCTGCCCGCCCGGCTGAAGGCGGAGCTGGCCGCGGTGGCGGAGAAGCTGGCCGCCGGCGAGGACCTGCGCGCCGACCCCCTGACCGAGAGCCACGCAAGCTGGGCGGAAGGGTTCAAGGACAAGTATTCTATTACCCGGGAAAACGCCCTGGACGTGGTGCAGAAGGAGACCGGACTGGTCTTTGCCCAGGTGCTGGAGCACGCGGGCGTCTATAAGCGCAATCCGGAGGGCAAGGAGGCCTTCCTGCGCTTCCTGAGGCAGGTGTAACCGATGGCAAACGTAAGTTGTCAGAGCTTTGGCCGGACCAAAGAGGGGCGGGAAGTAGACCTGTGGACCCTGTGTGCCGGGGACTACTCCGCCCAGGTGCTGACCCTGGGAGGCATTCTGCGCTCCTTCCGGGTCCCGGCTCCGGAGGGGAGCCGGGATATCGTGCTGGGCTGTGAGACCGTGGAGGCCTATGAGAACCAGGACAAGTATTTCGGCGCCCTGGTGGGCCGGGTGGCCAACCGCATCGGCGGGGCTTCTTTTGACCTGAACGGCGCATACTATCCTCTGGCGGCCAACAACGGCCCCAACTGCCTCCACGGGGGCCTGCGGGGCTTTGACCGGGCCGTCTGGGAGGCCCGGGAGGAGAACGGTGCGCTGGTGCTGAAGCTCAGCAGTCCGGACGGGGAGGAGGGCTTCCCCGGAAATCTGGAGGTGCAGGTGACCTATTCCCTCTCAGAGGACGGTACCCTCACCCTGGACTATCAGGCCCGGAGCGACCGGGACACCCTCTGCAACCTCACCAACCACAGCTACTTTAACCTGCTGGGCCACGCCCACGGCTCTCTGGAGGGCCAGAAGCTCCAGATCCTGGCCGACGCCATTACAGAGATGGATGAGAACAGCACCCCCACCGGGACCATTCTGCCCGTGGAGGGGACACCCTTTGACCTGCGGGAGCCGGTGGAGCTCACCAAGGGCCTGGCCATGGACCATCCCCAGCTGAAGCTGGGCAACGGCTACGACCACAACTTTGTCCTCCACCACCAGAGCTGCGGCCCTCTGAAGCTGGCGGCCCGGGCCACGGGCGGAGGGCTGTGTCTGGAGTGCCGGACCACCCAGCCGGGCATGCAGCTCTATACCGCCAACTTCCTGGAGGGGGACGCGGGCAAAGAAGGGGCCAGCTATGGCCGCCGTTCGGCCTTCTGTCTGGAGACTCAGATCTGGCCGGATGCCATTCACCACGAGAATTTCCCCTGTGTGGTACTGCGTGGGGGCGAGAGCTACCACCACACCACCACCTACCGGGTAACCGGCATCGAAACCTGACCCAAGCGGCCGCAGAGCGTCACGCCTCTGCGGCCGTTTTTGTTTGGGTGGAAATAAACCTTGCTATTTTTCCCAAAGATGGTATCCTACAAGGGATGGGAGGGAACCAGTATGGAGCCGAACTATGACGACCTTCTGAATATGGGCACGGAGCTGGGCTACCAGCTGATGTACAGCGGTGCGGAGATCTACCGGGTGGAGGAGTCGGTGAACCGACTGCTCACCGCCTATGGGCTGGAGCCCCAGGTATTTGCCATCCCAAACTGTCTGATTGTCAGCCTGAATACGCCCTCCGGACACCCCATTACCAGTATGCGCCGGATTCCTTCCCACGGAACGGACATTGAACTGCTGGAGGCCTGCAACGACCTGTGCCGCCGGCTGTGCCGGGAGGTTCCGCCCCTGGAGCAGGCCAAGGAGCAGGTGCGCCGTCTGGGCGCGGGGCACCGGGCCCATCCCACTTGGGTGCTGCTCATGGGCTATGTGGTGGCAGCGGCCTTTTTTGCCGCCTTTTTCGGGGGGAATCTCCGGGATATGCTCAGCGCCGGGCTGTGCGGCCTGGGAGTGGGCCTGTGGATTCTCTACCTCAGCAAGCCCCTGCGGGTGGTGGGCTTTTTCCAGACCCTTATCGCGGCGGCCATCGCGTCGCTGCTGGCCCTGCTGCTTACCGACCTGGGCCTTGGCGTCAATTTGAACTATATTACCATTGGCACGCTGATGGTGCTGGTGCCGGGCATGGCCCTGACCAACGCCATGCGGGAAATTGTAAACGGGGATATCATTTCGGGAATCAACCGCACCGCCGAGGCCATTCTCACCGCTGCGGCCATCTCCCTGGGTGTAATCTTGTCCCTGGCCATGGGAACGTGAGGGCGGAAGAATGGAACTGTTGAAAGCACTTTTATTACCCTGCCTGTGGTCGTTTATCGCCTGTGTGGGGT
>DBFWXD010000002.1:0-9540 GCA_048215895.1 Eubacteriales bacterium | reverse complement strand
GCTTTGGATACCTCACCACCCTGGACTTTTCCAGCGGCCTTCGCTACGCCTCGGCCTGCATTCTCACCTTTGCGGTGTGCTTTGCCTTCTACGACTGGAAGCCCCTGCGCAATCCCTGGGTCATGCCCGCCATCGCCGGCGCCCTCAACGCCTTTACCGGCTTTATCATCCAGTCCCAGTGGGGCTGGAAATCCGCCGACGTGATCTACTTTGTGCTGGAAATTGCCCTTACCGTCGCCGCCGCCTGGGCCTTTCACCAGGCCCTGGAGCCCATTGGCGCCCCTGCTCAGGACAGGCTCTCCGCTCCCGCCAGCCGTGGCGGCCTTCTGGCCCTTGTGTGCGCCTGTCTCATCTCCCTGGCCCCTCTCGCGGTCTATAAGGACATCTCCCTGGGCCGCATTCTGGCCGTTGCCGCCGTGCTCTCCGCCGCCTGGCAGGGCGGGATGTCCACCGGCGCCATTGTGGGGGTGTCCGTGGGACTGTCCATGGACCTGGCCAGCCAGGGCACGCCTCTCTATACCATGGCTTACGGCCTGTCCGGACTGGCAGCCGGGCTGTGGCGGGGGAGAGGCCGTCCCGGTACGGCCATCGTCTATACCCTGGCCAACGCCTGTGCGGTACTCTGGACCTGGGACAGGGGACTCAACCTCTCCATCCTCTACGAAGTGCTCTTTGCCTGCCTGCTGTTTCTGGTGATTCCGGACAAGCTTATGCGGCAGCTGGGGGTCTGGCTGGTCCCAAAGCCCGCCGGTCCGGCGGATTTGCAGGCCCAGCGGGTGGTCCAGCAGAAGCTGGAACAGACGTCAAAGGCCTTCCGCTCCCTGTGCGACTGCCTGCGCTCTGCCTTTCGTCCCCCGGAAAACGACAACGACATCGCCACCGTGTTTGACCGCACCGCCAGCCGCCTGTGCCGGGGCTGTTCCCTGCGCAGCCGCTGCTGGCAGCAGGACTACAACACCACCTTCAACGCCCTGAACGATGCCACCCCGGCCATGGTAGAGCGGGGGAAGGCCACGGGGAGCGATTTCCCCCGGCACTTTGCCGACCGGTGCATTCACTTTCCAGACTTTGTGTCTACCGTCAACGAGGAGCTCACCGCCCTCTTTTACCGCCGTCAATATAACGCCCGCATCCGGGAGAGCCGCACCGCGGTCTGCCGGCAGTACGCCCAGCTCTCAGAGCTTCTGGGGGAGGCCGCCTGTGAGCTGAGCCAGGAGCTGTCCCCCGACGTCATCGGGGACCGGAGGGTGCGGCAGTGTGTGGCCCAGCTGGGGCTCAGCGTGCGCACCTGCGTCTACCGGGACGGGCGGGGACTGCTGCGCATCGAGGCTGAGGGGGCCGACTGCATGGAGCTCTCCCGCCCCAGCCGCCTGTCGGAGTTGTCCCTCGCCCTTGGGGTCCCGCTGCGGGTGGACGGAGAAGGCGAGCAGTCCCTGTCCCTTCTCCAGCAGGAGCCGCTCATGGCCCTGGCCGGGGTGGCCGCCCAGAAGAAAAACGGCGAAACGGTCAGCGGCGATGCGGGCACTTATTTTAAGCGCTCCGACGGCAAGCTCTATCTCCTGCTGTGCGATGGTATGGGCAGCGGCCCCGCCGCCAACCGGGAGAGCTCTCTGGCGGTGCGGCTGCTGGAGCAGCTGCTTCAGGCCGGGGTGAGCACCCGCCACGCCCTGTCCACCCTCTCCTCCGCCCTGGCCCTCCGTGGGGAGGATACTGGGGGCTTCACCACGGTGGATCTGCTGCAAATTGACCTCTTTTCCGGAGAGGGAGAACTCTACAAGCTGGGGGCGGCCCCCACCTATGTGAAAAAGGGTTCTTCCGTGCAGAGCCTGACCGGCACCTCCCTCCCCGCCGGTCTGGCCGACGGAGACGCCTCCTCCCTGGATCACTTCACCCTCCGTCTCTCCCCGGGGGACTGCGTGCTGATGGTCAGCGACGGTATCTGCGCGGCGGGGGATGACGGGTGGCTCCGGGAGCGGCTGAAGAACTTTGACGGCGTCAGTCCCAAGGATCTGGCCCGGGATCTCATCACTCACAGCCCCCAGGATGCCACCGACGACCGCACCGCTTTGGTGGTGCGCATCGACAAGCGGACATAAAAAAGCGTCCCCGCCGGTTGGCGGGGACGTTTTTGTTTCTTATGCGGGGTCTCTTAGTAAGCCACACCCCAGTAGATCATGTGCTTGGCGGGCTTGCCGCAGCACACGCAGGTGTCGGACACCTTCTCCTGGGCGAAGGGCATGCACCGGGAGGACACGCCGGCCTGCTCCTTCATCTTCAGCTCGCACTCCAGGTCGCCGCACCACATGGTCTTGGCGAAGCCGCCCTCGGTCTCCATAAACTCCTTGACCTCGTCCAGGGTCATGCACACCTTGGTGTGGTCCTCCAGGTTCTTCTTGGCCCGCTCGTAGAGGCCCTGGTGAACGGCGTCCAGCAGCTCCTGAACGGTGCTCTCCAGCTGATCCAGGGAGACAAAGACCTTCTCGCCGCTGTCCCGGCGGCAGATGCAGCACTGGTTCTTCTCCATGTCCTTGGGGCCGGTCTCCACACGCAGGGGCACGCCCTTCATCTCATACTCGGCGGCCTTCCAGCCCATGGACTGGTCGGAGTCGTCCATCTTGGCCCGGATACCGGCCTCGCGCAGGCGCTCCAGCAGAGCGGAAGCGGCATCCAGCACGCCCTCCTTGTGCTGGGCTACGGGGATGACCATAGCCTGGATGGGGGCAATGCGGGGGGGCAGCACCAGACCGTTGTTGTCGCCGTGGGTCATGATGATGCCGCCGATCATACGGGTGGACACGCCCCAGGAGGTCTGGTGGGGATAGTGGGGCTGGTTGTCCTTGCCGGTGAAGGTGATGTCAAAGGCACGGGCAAAGCCGTCGCCGAAGTAGTGGCTGGTGCCGGCCTGGAGGGCCTTGCGGTCGTGCATCATGCACTCCACGGTGTAGGTCTCCTCGGCGCCGTTAAACTTCTCCTTGTCGGTCTTGCGGCCCCGGACCACAGGCATGGCCAGCACGTTTTCCATAAAGTCCGCGTAGATGTTCAGCATACGCATGGTCTCCTCGCGGGCCTCCTCCTCGGTGGCGTGCATGGTGTGGCCCTCCTGCCACAGGAACTCCCGGTGACGCAGGAAGGGGCGGCTGGTCTTCTCCCAGCGCAGCACGCTGCACCACTGGTTATAGAGCTTGGGCAGGTCACGGTGGGAGTGGATGATGTTCTTATAGTGCTCGCAGAACAGGGTCTCGGAGGTGGGACGGATGCAGTAGCGCTCCTCCAGCTTCTCGCTGCCGCCGTAGGTAACCCAGGCGCACTCGGGAGCAAAGCCCTCCACGTGGTCCTTCTCCTTCTGCAGGAGGGACTCGGGGATCAGCATGGGCAGATACACATTCTCGTGGCCCGTCTCCTTGAATTTCTTGTCCAGCTCTCTCTGGATGTTCTCCCAGATGGCATAGCCATAGGGGCGGTAAATAAACATGCCTTTGATGGAGGAGTAGTCAATGAGCTCCGCCTTCTTGCACACGTCGGTGTACCACTGGGCAAAGTCCACCTCCATGTCGGTGATCTGCTCCACCTGCTTCTTGTTGGGGTTCTGGGCCATATTGTCTCATTCCTTTATATTCAAAATGGGGGGTAATTTTCTCGTACCGTTTATTTTATGGCTGCGGGGCAAAAAAGTCAAGCACTGTTCCCATTTCCCGGGAAAAAGAGCGAAAATCTTTCCAAACACGGCCCCGGCTTTCGGCCTCTCCGGGCCTTCGGCCATCCGCTCCGGCCCTGTCAGGCGTATGCGCCGGTGTAGTCGATGATCATTTCGTCCAGCTGCTGCATCCCCGTCTCCACCAAGGTGTAGTAGCCCTCCTCGTCCTGCTTCATCTGGAGCAGAATGGTCTGGTCAGTGCCATAGGTCAGCTGGCCCATCAACCCCTCCAGCTCGTCCAGCAGCGCCATGGCATACTGCTCGTCCAGCTGCTGATACTCCTCGTCGCTCATTACGGCCACCTGATCGTCGCTGACGCCGGCCTGCTGCTTCACATTCTCCCAGGTCTGGGCATAAAACTCCTCTGGAATCAGGGTCATGATCTCGATGGGAGAGACGGTGACCTCGGCGGCAATGTCTCCGCTTTTCAGAAGCTGCGCGTCCGCCACGGTATACTTGGCGTGGGAATAGATCTCCCCCACCAGCTCCTGTGCCCGCTGATATACCCCATCGGTGGGCAGCTCCACCCCCAGATAGCTCAGCAGGTATTCGCCCTCCGCCTGGAGGTTATACTCATATTTGGCCTGGGCGTCCGCCTGGGTCATGTCCTCCACCACATCCAAATACCCTTCGTTGATAGTTCCCAGATAGGTGGCGTCCAGCTCCCCCTGGATATAGACGGTGGCATCCTTGGCCACGTTCTGACAGGCAGCCAGCACCACCAGCATCGCCGCCGCTCCCGCCGCGGCAAGGGCCCGTTTCCATCCTCTCATGTCCCGTTTCCTCCTTTTCGCCTCTCCGGTAGGTCATCCGGATTCCATGGTTTCATTTTATTTCCATCTTTGGGAAACGTCAACCTTGCTCCCCCTTGCCATTTATGCTACACTGAAAAAAAAGGCCGGCTGACTCAGCCGGCAGGGAAGGAACGGGATCTTTTGTGGACGCCCAACAGAGACGATTGGAAATAGCCCGCCGGCTTCAGCTGGCCGATGCCCCCATCAGTGCCACCACCTTGGCCCAGGAGCTGTCGGTCAGCCGGCAGATCATTGTGGGAGATGTGGCCCTGCTCCGGGCCGGAGGGTTGGAGATCACCGCCACACCCCGGGGCTACCTCCTTCCCAAGTCAGACTGCGCCGTTACATGCACCTTTGCCTGCCGGCACCGCTCCGACCAGATGGAGGAGGAGCTCAACGCCATGGTGGACCAGGGCTGCACCGTGCTGGATGTGATTGTAGAGCACCCGGTCTACGGCCAGCTCACCGCCCCCATCCACGTCTCCAACCGCTATGAGGTATCGCAGTTTATTCAGCGCTGCCGCCAGTCTGAGGCCGTCCCCCTCTCCCAGCTCACCGAGGGGCTTCACCTGCACACGGTCTCCTGCCGGGACCAGCAGAGCGCCGAACGGGTCCGCCAGGCGCTGGAAAATCTGGGTTTTCTCTACGAATAACATCAAAAAAGCCCCCTCCCGCATGGGAGGGGGCTTTTTTCTTACTTCTCTTCCGCATCCCCGTCGGCGCAGACCGGCTGGGAAACGGCAGCCTTGGGCTTCTTCTTCCGGGAGAAGATATGGCTGAGGTTATCAATGACCGAGTAGTAGACCGGCGTGAACACCAGCGTGATCACCGTGGAAATGGTCATGCCGGAGATCATGGCGATGCTCATATCCGACATCATTTCCGCCGCTCCTTCGGCCATGCCCAGCGCCATGGGTACCAGGGCCAGAATGGTGGTGATGGTGGTCATCAGCACCGGGCGGACACGCAGGGGACAGGCGTGGAGGATGGCCTCCTCCCGGCTCTCGCCCCGCTCCCGGCGCTGGCGGATGTAGTCCACCAGGATGATGGAGGCGTTGACCACGGTACCGGCCAGCATGATGAGGGCCACCAGCGAGATCATGGACAGGTCCCGGCCTGTGATGGGCAGAGCAAACAGCGCTCCGCTGAAGGCTACCGGCAGGATCATCATAACAATCACCGGCATAAGGAAGGACTCAAACTGGGAGGCCAGCACAAAGTACACCAGGCCCAGCGCTACCACCAGCGCCAGCAGCAGATCCCCGAAGCTGTCCATCATGTCCGTATAGGCGCCGGTAATCTCGGCGGTATAGCCGTCGGGGAGGGTGTAGCCGTTGAGGATTTCCCGAATCTGCTTGGTAATGGCGGTGGTATCGCCGCTGATGGTGTCGCCGGTCACCGTCACCTGGCGGGTCTGGTTGACCCGGCTGATGCTCTGGGGCGCCAGCTCCACTTCCACCTGGGCCACGGCGGACAGGGGCACCGTCCCGCCGTAGGAGGAGGGAATAGCCATGGAGCGCAGGGCGTCCAGGCTCTCTGCCGCGGCTCCGTCACCCCGGACCACCACATCCAGCTCCTTGTTGTTGATGGTAACGGTGGTGGCTGTGGCGCCGGACAGCTCCGAACGCACCGCCGCGCCCACAGCGGAGGCGGTAAGCCCATACTGAGAGGCCGCCTCCCGGTTCATGGTGACGGTCACCTGCTCCACCTGCTTGGCCATGGAGGTGGACACATCCACCGCATCCGGCAGCTGGGCGATCTGCTCCTTCAGGTCGTTGGCAATCATCATCAAAGTCTCGTAGTCATTGCCGGTGATTTCCACGCTGATGTCGTCGCCGCTGCCCAGCATGGCCGTCATATCGCTGGCGTTGACTGTAATCTCACACCCGGCAATGTCCGCCAGCAGGGGGCGCAGGTCGTTGGCCACCTGCTCGCTGCTGCGGCTGCGCTCCGACTTGTCCACCAGAACCAGGTTAATGGAAGAGGACTCCGGCTGGGTCATGTGGTAGATGGACTCCAGCTCGGGGACATTTTCCTGGGCAATCTCCACCACCCGGTCGGCAATGGCGGTGGTCTCACTCAGCTCCGAGCCCGTGGGGGTGGAGACCGAGACGGAAATCATGCCCTGGTCCATGGCAGGCATGAGCACCATCTTGGTGGACAGGCAGGTCACGGAGAAGAGCACCACCAGGGCTACCGAGGTCAGCATGCCCACCCACAGATGGTGAATGAAGAAATTGAGCAGCCCCGTATAGAACTGGTACAAGCGGGTACCCAGGCCCTGCTTGCCCTTCTCCTGGCGCAGGGCCTGCTTCTGGGCCTTTTTCAGCGCATAGGCCCGGGCCTTCTCCTCGTCCAGCAGGAAATAGCACAGCAGGGGCACCAGGGTCACGGCAATCACCAGGGACCCCAGGATCAAAAAGGAGATGGTCAGGCAGAAATCGTCAAAGAGCATGCCCGCAATGCCGCCGGTAAGGCCCAGGGGCAGGAACACCGCCACGGTGGTCAGGGTGGACGCGGTGAGGGAGGTCAAAACTTCCTTGGTGCCCTCCACACAGGACTCCATGCGGCTGTGCCCCTCGGCGGAGTAGCGGTAGATGTTTTCCAGCACCACGATGGAGTTGTCCACAATCATACCCACGCCCATGGCAATGCCACCCAGGGACATCATGTTCAGGGTCAGATCAAAGACGTTCATCAGCACAAACACCGTGAGGATACACACCGGCATGGACACGGCAATGGCCATGGTGGCGCCGAAGCGGCGCAGGAACAGGAACACCACAATGGCAGCCAGCACCACGCCCATGGCGATGTTCTCCAGGGCGGCATTCACTGCAATGTTGATGTAGTCCGAGGCCGTATACAGCACGGAATACTGGATGGAGGAATTTTTGGCCTGGAGCTTCTCCATGGCCTCCACCACCGCATCGGCGGTGGCCGCCTCGTTGGCGCCGGACTGCTTGGATACCTGAAGGACCACACAGTTCGAGCCGTCGGTCATGGCCACGGTGTCCGGATCGGTGGTCTCCAGGGCCACATTGGCCACTTCGGAAAGGCGCACCGTCCCGCCGGTGGGCAGGGGCAGAATCAGGTTGGCTACGTCCTCCACCGTCTGGAACTTGGCGTCGGTGGTGACGGTGAGGCTTTCGCTGCCGTTTTGTATGTCGCCGCCGGGATAGAGCAGATTCTCTGCGGCCAGCATCTGGGCGATATAGGTGTTGGACAGTCCCAGTCCGGCCGCCCGGGCGGAGTCCACCTCCACGGCAATCTGCTGCTCCACGCCGCCGGAGATGCTCACCTGGGCCACGCCCTCCACCCGCTCCAGGGCGGGACCCACCGTGTCCTCCGCCATGGACTGAATGCTGGCCAGGTCGTCGCCCATCAGAGCAATGATGGCCGAGGGCAGAAGGTCGCTGATGTTGATGTTGACAATGATGGGGTCGCCCGCTCCGTCCGGCAGAGAGAGCTGGTCAAACTGCTCCCGCAGCTTGGTGGCCGCAATGTCCAGATCGGTCCCGTCCACATAGGTGATCTGAAGCTGGCTGACGCCCTCCGACGAGGTGGAGCTGACCTCCTCCACGCCGGCCACCGACATAATGGCCGACTCCAGAGGCCGGGTGACCAGCTCCTCCATGTCCTGGGGGCTGGCTCCGTTATAGTAGCACATGACCACAGCCGCCGGGGCCTCCACGTCGGGGAGAAGGGCCAGCTGGAGCTGGGTGGTAAAGACCACACCGAAGATGGAGATCATGATGAAGGCCATCAGGGTGGTTACCTTGTGCTTGATACAGAACTTTGCAATGCTCACCCGTCTCAGCCCTCCCCGGATACGATCCGGACGGCGTCGCCGTCGGACAGATAGTCCTGACCCACCGTGACCAGCTGCTGGCCCTCTTCCAGGCCGCTGGTGATCTCGGTGACGCCGTTGCCGCTCAGGCCGGTCTCCACCTGCTGATACCGGGCGGTATCATTCTCCACCACAAAGACATAGGAGACGTTGTTGCTGGTGAGAATCGCCTGGGAGGGGATCACCACCGCGTTCTCCGAGGTCTCCGTGCGGAAGGACACGTCGGCAAACATGCCCGCCAGCAGGCCCTCAATGTCTTCCTCAAAGCCCACCGTAACGGTGTAGAGCTTGGTCTGGGCGTTGGCACTCTTCTGAATGCTGCGGATGGTTCCCACGGTATCCACACCCAGAGCACTGATGGACACATCCACCTCATCGCCCTGATTCAGCTTGGGCACCAGGGACTCGGAGACGGAGACCTCCACCTTCATGGTGTCCACCCCGTCGATGACGGCTACCGGCATGGAGGCGGAGACAAAGCCGCCCTCCGCCGCGTTGAGGGTGACCACCGTTCCGGACACCGGGGCGATCACGTTGCCCGCGGAATCCACATTTTCCAGCACCGCGGCCAGCTGCTCCACGTTGGACTTGTAGCTCTGCATGCTGGCCTCCAGCTGGGCCAGGGTGGAGGTCTTGGTGGCCTGGGCGGTCATCAGATTGAGCTCGGCGGAGTCAATCTCCGCCTGGGAGGCGGCCCCGATCTCAAACAGGGCCTTCAAATCGTTGAGGTTCTTTTCCGCCAGGGCAATCTGCTTGTCCAAAATAGCCTCCTGGTCCTGATAGCTCTGGATAGCGGACTGATAGCTGATGTTGGCGGCGTTATAGGAGGACAGGGTGCTGGCCATATCCAGGGTGCAGATCTTCTGGCCGGCGGAAATTTCGTCCCCCGCCTCCACATAGACGGCCACACATTCGGCGTTTGCCGTCACATAGACCGATTCCTGCCCGTCGGCCACCACCCGGCCGGACACCTTGTTCTGGGTGGAGACAGTGTCCCGGACCACCTCGGTCACCTGGACGGCCACACCGGCAGGGGGATTGTTGGAAGTGGAAGCGCTCTCTTCTCCGGTCTGACAGGCCGTCAGCGTGAGCAGCATTGCGGCAGACAGGGCCGCGGAAAGAATGGATGTCTTGTTCATGGGTGTGTCTCCTCCGTCAGTTCAAAATTCCATATTCCACAGCCCAGCAGTAATTGTTATAGG
>DBFWXD010000199.1:0-4775 GCA_048215895.1 Eubacteriales bacterium | reverse complement strand
GCGGCACGCAGGCCGGTAAAGATCATAGGGGTAGCGGAGGGTATGGCAATCTTGAACAGCTTCTGTGCGTTGGATGCACCGAACACATCGCCCAGCCAGATATGTTCCTGTCTGGTCTGCTGGATGCCGGTATAGGCGTTTACGGTGCAGGCAACCATGGAGTTGATAAAGATGACCATAGCCTTTGCCCCGATGCCGATGCCGAACAGCACGATAAACAACGGGATCCAGGCCAGGGATAGGGCGGATTAGGTCAAACAGAGGCCGGATGAACCGGTCGCACCATTTGTTCCAGGCCATCAGAATACCCATGGGGATACCCACCACCGCCCCGATCCCGTAGCCCAGCAGACAGGTCTGCAGGCTGGTGATCGTATGTTGAAGCAGAGTGGCGTTATCCGGATTGCGCTGGGTCAGCTTCTGGATAAATGTAGTCAGCACCTTTACCGGGCCTGGAAATACAGTGGTCTCCGTCATTTTAAACACGTCGCACCACAGAAACCACACCAGAAGCACCACACAGACCGAAGCGCAGGAGATAAAAAAGTACCGCCGTTTTTTTAGAAATCCTTTCATGGAAACACCTTTCGCTTTCTGCGCAGAGGCGCCGGGGCGGACAGTATCTCCCCGGCGCCTCCAAACCGCTTAGTGGGAATTATGGTAGTCCAGAATCTCGGTCCGGTAAGTCTCGTACTTCAGGGAATCGGTGATGTTGGACAGGCTGTCCGCTTCGATCTGGCCCTGGTCGATGAAGAACTGGGCCATGGTGCGCATGGTGGTGCCGGGCTCAAAGGGAGGATTCTCCAGCTCTTCCCATGTCCAGTAGGTCACGTTGGCGATCTCGGCAGCCATATCCTCCTCGCTGTAGGTCACACCGCCTTCGTTCAGGTAGAGATTAGTGGCATACTCGGCCCGCAGTTCATCATCCTTGGCCAACTGATCCATGGCTTCAAAGCAGCACTCGGCAAAGGCCACCACCACATCGTGATAGTTTTCGTCCAGCTCGTTGGTCACCACCAAGGAGTCCACCAGAGGCGCACCGTCCATCAGGTCGGGCATGTCCGCCACCATCACATAGTTGGGATCGGCATCCAGCATGCTGGAGTAGGGCGGCGTAGTGGAGAGAATGTCACCCTCACCGGAGATGAAAGCCTGGTAGCCCTGGGCATGGTCCATGTTCACCAGATTCACGTCTTCTGCCGTCAGGCCCATGGCCTCAGCATAGGCAATAGCGTTATACTGGGCCGTACTGGCAAACAGGCCAATCATGGTGGCACCCTTCACGGTGTCGGGACTGCCGATCAGATTGGTGCCGTTGTAGTTGCCGGCCTTGACGATGTCGCTGTCCGCCCGGGCATACATGGACTGGCCGCCGGAGTTGATGGTGGTATCAAACACATAGGTGAAACGGCCGGTACCCAAAATGTACACGCTGGCCATGCCAGAGCAGGCAATATCCAGCTCACCGGCAGTCATAGCCTCGTTAATGGCGGGGCCGGAGGCCAGAGTAACGACCTCCACATCCAGGCCAGCGTCTTCAAACAGACCCATGTCACGGGCATAGTACAGATACAGGCTGGTCTGGCGGATTTGACCGCCCACTTTCAAATGAATTCGGGACAGGTCGCCGCTGTCTGCAGAGCCGCCGGAAGCCGCGGGATCAGTGGAAGGTGTAGTATTGCCAGAGCTGCCGCAGGCTGCAAGGCTGATCGTGAGGGTCAGGGAAAGAGCAAGAGACAGTGCCTTTTTCAGCGTTGATTTCATTTCCATCATCCTTTCGATTTCTATTTTACTATGGGGGATCCCACAATAAACAAAACGGTACAGCCCTTACGGACAGGCGCCAGCAGGTGAAAGTATGACATCCGCCCGGCGCATGATCTCAAAACAGGTTCTGGAGTTGTGGTAGGGACACTTTCCCTTTCCTGCTAGTTCGTTATTATTGAAAACTTCCTTCAGCTGATCGGCCTGAGCCCTCAGTTCCGTATCATCACAGGGCGGCAGACCGACGGAATACCACTCTCCTAAGTCGTGGTTGACCACATAGCGCTCCACATAGTTCCAGATGTTTACCGCCGCGTCCAGATAGCGCCGGTCACCCGTAAACTGGTAACAGTTAAAGCTAGCTGTGATCCCTTCCGCCTGGACCCACCAGATCTTCGCACGGTTGATCTCCCCGCTGGCGCTGTCGCCGATATAGTACAGTCCTCCGTATTCCGGATCCATTCCTTCCGCCAGAACGTGATCCATGAGGTCCACTGCCGTCTCCCGGGCCCTCCGGATTAAATCAGCATCACCCAACAGTTCTGCCGCGCCGGTCAGCAGATAAGAGCACTCCGCGTCATGTCCGTAATTAATCTCATGATCCAAACGTGCTCCCGACACATCCATCGCCGCCTTCAGGTGGTGCAGCTTTCGATCCACAACCGTACCGAGCAAAAACTCCAGTTCGTCCCGCAGACTCTGCAGGATCCAGGGCTCCGGCGCTGCCTGAGCCAGATTGTATATGGCCTCAAACAAATGCATGTTGGAATTGAGCAGCTTGGCCGCACCGGTTCTGTTCTTGACCCAGAAATTGATCCAGTCGTCCCGCAACCAGTCCCGAGCGGCAGAATCGGCGTAACCGCCCTGAGGATACTTCATGTGTCGGTTCAGTAGACTCAGCACCTGCCGGGCCCGGTCCAGCGCCTCTTTAGAACCGAAAACCCGATAGTATTCCGCATAGGAATAGATGAGAAATGCCTGAGCGTATGTGCGCTTTTCCAGCTCAGAAGGCTCCCCCCGACAGGTCACCGCCCAATAGACACCGCCATAAAGTTCATCCCAAAAATGGGACTGGATGTACCGGAAGGCGCGCTGGGCAAGTTCCTGGCAGGCCGGGTACCGCACCATATCCCATGCTCTGCTGTAGGTCCATAACATCCGGCCGTTCAGCACCATGCTCTTTGGACTACTGAGATCCGGCTGCAGGCTGCCGTCTACCCGGCCATAAAACCCGCCATGCACCTGATCAGTCATATATCTGGTCCAAAAGGGGAGGATACAGGTCTTGAGATTGTGCTCCATCCGCGTCCGCAGATCAACGATGATCCTTCGCTCCTCCTGGGTCATTTCTCCTCCTCCCTTCGGAAAAGCCAGCCTACATTCACCGGAATATGGTCAGAATTCTCCGGCGACACATCCGCGTTTTCCACAATAAGTACGGAGGCATCCGGCCCGGTGGCGTGGGTGTGCCATGCACCCCGTCGGACATTATAAATAACACCGGGTTCCAGTTCCACCGCCCGGACGGTGCCGGGTCCTTCATCTCCGCCATCACCGATATACAGCGTGCAGCTTCCTTTCAACAGCACAAATACTTCATCAGAGGTATTGTGTCTCTGCATATCCTCCATGTTTTCCAGGTGGAACTTTGGGGTGTCATTCAGATATGCCACCCGCCAGCCCTCAAAATAAATCTGCGGATGATAGCCGGCATCCTGACAGCGTTTGATCTGCAAAAGCTCTTCATTCATGGGATTCGCCTCCTTGTTTCCCATATCACCAATTGGTAAGGCTCCCGTCGCTGCTGCGGCATACGGGGATGTAGGCACGGCGGAAAGGATACTTTTCCGCTGCCGCCTCATCAATATCGCAGCCGATGCCGGGGCGATCCTCCAGGTAGAGATAGCCGTCACGATAGACCGGTCCGCCGCTCACCACCTGTTTTACCAGCGTGTCAACGGAACCGTCTTCCTGTATGCCGAAATTGTACTCGGATACGTTCAGATGCCAGTTTACGGCGTGAGTAATGGGAGAGACGTCGTTGGGCCCGTGCCACGCAGTCTTAACGTCGTAGGTCTCTGCCAGTACGGCAATCTTCCGTGCCTCCGTAATCCCGCCGATACGGATCACATCGCATCGGATGTAGTCTACCAGCCGCCCCGTAATGGCGGGCAAGCACTCATGCCGACTCTTGTAGAGCTCACCAAAAGCGATGGGCACTGATGTCTTTTCCCGCACCGACCGCAGGCTGGCTATACAGTCCGGTGCCACCGGATCTTCAATAAAGAATGGATCATACGGCTCCAACTGCCGGATGATTCGGATTGCCTGGGCGGGACTGAATCTCTCGTGAAGGTCATAGATGATTCCCACTTCCCGGCCCACCTGCTCCCGGACTCTGATAAAGAATTCAACGGTGTTGTAGATCTCTTCCTCCGGCGTCCAAGGCTCCACTTTTGGCCCGTCTTGTACACCGCCTCCCAAAGTTCCGTTGGCAGCTGGGGCTCCGGCCCGCAGACGGATCACCTTCAATCCCCGCTCTTTCACGTAACTGGCTGCCAGCGCCGCTTTTTCCTCATTGGTCTTGCCCAGCACGTGGGAGTAGCACAGCACCTTGTCCCGCACCTTTCCGCCCAGCAGTCGGTAGAGCGGTTGGCCTGTCACCTTGCCCAGAATATCCCACAAAGCCATGTCCACGCCGCACAGGGCACTCATCACGATATTTCCGCCCCGCCAGTAAGCTCCGCGATATACCAGCTGCCAGAAATCCTCGATCTGCGTGGGGTCACGCCCAATAAGTATTGGCGTCAGGAAGGAGGTAATGAAGTCGGCCACTGTATGCTCCTGGCCGTTCAGGGAAGCATCCCCCACTCCATAAACCCCGCTGTCCGTAATCAGCTTCACAAATAAGTAGTTTTGATTGGGCGAGGTAAGAATCACTTTGACCTGCTCTATTTTCATCGTTAACACCCCTTGCGCGGTTTGTGCGGACCTCTGCAGTGTGTTTGCAG
>DBFWXD010000198.1:0-2676 GCA_048215895.1 Eubacteriales bacterium | reverse complement strand
TCACGGGGGTCACGGCCGGGTTTCATCAGCTCCTTGATGATGTCGGCCAGGGTGGGGGCGCCTGCACCGCACAGCTCAGAGAGGCGATCTAGTCCAATGGCCTCTGCTTTCTCCTTTAACTCTGACAGGTTACCGGCCTTTACATCCTCTAGGGTGTAGCCGCATTGGGCCAGCAGCTTCTCTGCTGCGGCATAGCTCTCCGGGTGAACGCCGGTGTTGTCCAGCACGCTCTTGCTCTCGGGGACGCGGAGGAAGCCCGCGCACAGTTCAAAGGCCTTGGGGCCCAGCTTCGGCACCTTCAAAAGCTGCTTGCGGGTGGTGAAGGCTCCGTTTTCCTCCCGGTAGGCCACCAGATTTTTCGCCGTGGCGGCGGTGAGGCCGCTGACGCGCTGAAGGAGGGAGGGGGAGGCAGTGTTGGCGTCCACGCCGACGGCGTTGACGCAGTCCTCGACTACGCCGTCCAGAGTCTCGCCCAGGCGGGCCTGGGGCATATCGTGCTGATACTGGCCCACACCAATGGCCTTCGGGTCAATTTTCACCAGTTCGGCCAGAGGGTCCTGAAGCCGCCGGGCAATGGATACCGCGCTGCGGAGGTTTACGTCAAACTGGGGGAACTCCTCGGCAGCCAGCTTGCTGGCGGAGTAGACGCTGGCTCCCGCCTCGCTGACGATCATATAGGATACTCCGCCGCCCACTTTGCGGATGAGCTCCACGGTCATCTGTTCGGTCTCCCGGCTGGCCGTGCCGTTGCCGATGGCGATGTGCTCCACGCCATATTTGCGGATGAGGGCAGAGAGCTTGGCAATGCACTCCTGTTTCTGCCGCTCACCGTGGGTGGGGTAGACCACCGTGGTGTCCAAAACCTTGCCAGTCCCGTCTACCACAGCTACTTTACATCCCATGCGGTAACCGGGGTCCAGGCCCATAGTTACCTTGCCCTTCACGGGGGGCTGCATGAGCAGGGGCTTTAGGTTCACGGCAAACATGTGAATGGCACCCTCGTTGGCCTGGTCCGTGAGATAGTTTCGAATTTCGCGCTCCATGGAGGGCTCAATCAGGCGGTCGTAGGCATCGTCCGCGGCAGTGCGGACAAAATCCATGGCAGCGGCTCCAGGGACGGTCATGCGCCGGACCGCCACATGGGCCGTCTCCTGGTCCAGCTCCACCGATACCTTTAAAATGTCTTCCCGTTCGCCCCGGTTGATGGCCAGCACCTGATAGCCCTGGGCCTTGCCTACGGGAACCTTAAAGTCGTAGTAGAGGCGGTAGACACTGTCCTCCGGCTCCTTTTGCGCGGCCTTGGATACCAGCATTCCGCGGCGCAGGAACAGCTCCCGCAGCTCCTTGCGGATGTCGGCGTTGTCCGAAATTTCCTCTGCAATAATGTCGCTGGCGCCCTGGAGGGCATCCTCTGCCGTTTCCACACCCTTTTCCGGGTCCACAAAGGGAAGGGCGGCCTGGGCAGGGTCCATCGCCGGTCCTCGGTCAAAGAACAGTCGGGCCAGCGGTTCCAGTCCCTTTTCCCGGGCAATGGTGGCGCGGGTGCGGCGCTTCTGCTTATAGGGACGGTACAGGTCCTCCACCTCGGCCAGAGTGGCGGCTTTTTCAATGGCGGCGGAAAGTTCCTCGGTGAGCTTTCCCTGATTTTCGATGGAGGACTTTACTTCGTTTTTTCGGGCCTCCAGGTTTCTGAGATATTGAAGCCGGTCGGCGAGCTGGCGCAGCAGCTGGTCGTCCATAGAGCCGTGAAGCTCCTTGCGGTAGCGGGCGATAAAGGGGATGGTGGCCCCTTCGTCAATGAGCTTGACCACGTTTTCCACCTGCTGCTGCGTGCGGCCCAACTCCCGGGCCAGGGTTTCGATCATGGGGTCCATGGGCATTCTCCTTTGTATCGGGCGTTTCCGCCCTGGAAATTTCCATTTCAGTTTAGCGGAAAGAAGGAGAAAAGTCCAGAGAGATTTGTCTGAGTGGGAGAGAGCCATGGATCGCTGCTGGGTATAGCGCGCAAGAAATGTCCTGACAAATGTTACATTTATGTTAATATTCACGAAATCCATTGACAGATCGCAACAATCAGTTTACAATAACAATATCTACCTGGAACAACATAAAAGGGTGGATCGGCTGTGTGGTTTTATGGACACAGGAGAGGAAAATCTTCGGTTTAACCCATTATTTTTGCGAGATTTTCATTTCTTGCGCTGTGCCGCAAATCGACGGCTGCTGAAAAGGGTATTCCTTTACAGCCTTTGCAACAAAAGAGTTTTACTCAACAAAAACTGCCATGAGGGAGAGAAGCACCAAAATGATTCTCTGGAATTATGTTAAGTACTGCACCCCCTGATTATCAAACGGATGGATTTCCTGTGTTGCATCTTAGTCAGATGCACTTCCATACACAAGCCTCCATCGTTTGTCTGGCAGACGATGGCTTTTTTATACCCTTTTTGAACCAAACAGAGAGGAGGCGACAAGCATGACGATGCCGAAGTATGAGGTCAATAACATTTGGTCCCGAGTCCGCAGCGATGTAGATGTGGATGATCTGATTTTTGACGCTGATGGTTACAGCACCAAGGAGGACGACAAAGTATGCAGCGACCGGTGACGGCCGAATGTGGTCAGCGAGAAGCTGACGAAGTAGAATAAACACCGCAGCAGAGTTTCTCACGATCT
>DBFWXD010000197.1:0-1562 GCA_048215895.1 Eubacteriales bacterium | reverse complement strand
GAGATAACGCAGGCAGTGGGGATGTCGTTCGCTCAACACCAGCTCGGCCAACCACTCGGCGGCGTTGTCCCGGGTTCTGTCATACACAGTGGCTGACAGGTCGTCCACCAGGCGGCCGCTCGCCTGGGCGGGCATGAGCACCGGCTCGGTATACCCTTTGACCGCCGGGAAGGAAGGCGACGCCAGCCAGAGATCCTGATCCAGATTGCTCTGCACCAGAACATTGGGGATACGCTCTGCCGCACCGTTCTCAATACCGTAGAGCCAGTGATCCAGCCAAAGGTGGAGCATCTCATTGAACCGGCTGCCCTGCAAATCATGGATGTAGATATGCCCGCCCTGATGAAGCATCATCTTACAGGGGATCCCTCTGGATTCCATGGCGGCAAAGAGATTGACGCAATGTGTCGGCTTGACATTCCAATCCGCCAGACCATGTACCAGAAACACCGATGCCTTGAACCGGTCGGCCGCCTTCAGGTAATTGCGCATGTCCCACCAGCGGCTGTAGTTGCCGCTGTCCCGGTCCTCATCTGCCGCAATTCCCTCCAGCCAGGCGGCATACGCCTCCCGAACGGACGCATAGTCCTCCGGGTCCTTGGCACGGCTGAAGCAGTATTTGGCCAAAATGTCCAGGTCGTCGCCCTGCCAGCCGATGGCGGGCAGGTTCAAACCGTTGCAGCGGTAGTAGTCATACCAGTTGGAAATGGCGGCTTCGGGAATGATGGTTTCCAATCCCTCCACACCGGTGGAGGCGACCGCGATACACATCGTCCCCAGGTAGCTCTTGCCGGACATGGCCACCTTGCCGGTGCACCAGTCCGCCCGGATCTCAATGTTGTCCGTCAGGTTGGTAAAGGCCCGGCAGCGGCCGTTGAGCCAGTCGATGACCGCCTTGAATGCCGCCGTCTCCTCCGGGGAACCGCAGCAGTTGAATCCCTGGGATCCCCGGGTACCCAGGCCGCCGCAGAACACGGAGGCGTAGCCACGGGAGTTGAAGTAGCTGTACCAGTCGCTGATGCAGTCCAACGGGATCTCCTCCGTTGGCGCGGTATCCGCATAGCCGACGGTGGCCCTGGGGTATCTGGGCTGGGGGAAGGATACTGTGGACGGGTCAAAGGTGATTTCCGACTCGGTGATGTGCTGCTGGGGATAGGGACTCACATCCCGGTCCACATCGTGGGGGACATACCAATCCTCATTACACTCCAGCATGTAGGGGTTGGCCACATAGATCGCGGGCACCCTCATCCCCTGAGTGGTTTCCAGTGGGCGGCGGATGTAGACTGCGATCAGATCCAGTCGGCCGTCTCCGTCTGTATCTACCGGCGTCTCCACATAGACCTTCTCAAACAGACACCTTTTATAATCAAAAACCGGCTGCGTCAGGCCGTCCTTCAGCACAATACCAGGTATATGTTGTTCCACAAGAACGTTCTCCTTTCCGAAGAGAGGCTTACTTATCCTGACTTTTCTTCAGGAAGCGCTTCCAAACCAACACCATGCCTGCGCCCAGAAGCAGCATTACGATGAGGAAGGAAAAATAGTAGCGGTAGCCGGTG
>DBFWXD010000196.1:0-1607 GCA_048215895.1 Eubacteriales bacterium | reverse complement strand
ATTCCCCAGGTGTGGCAGAGCATTGTCGATCTGGTCAACGCCATCCCCGGCTATATTGAACAGGCCCAGGGGTGGCTCAGAACCTTCCTGGAGGACAACCCCGAGATTCAGGGGGCGGTGCTGTCCGGCTATGAGTCGGCTGCCCTGTCGTTGGAGCAGTGGCTCAACTCCGACATCCTGCCCAACCTCCAGTCGGTGAGCGCCACGCTGGACTGGCTGCACAAAGAGGTCCTCCCCAACATCACCGGCGTGGTGTCCGGGGTGTCTGCCATCCTGCTGGCCACCCTTCTGCTGGTGAAGGACCTGCTCATTGCCATCATTGTCTCCGTGTATCTGCTGGCCATGAAGGACACCTTTGCGGCCCAGTCCAAAAAGATCGTGTACAGCGTGTTCCGCACCAACATCGCCGACCTGATCGTGGAGGAGACCCGCAACGCCTACCGGATTATGAGCGGCTTCATCAACGGGAAGATCGTGGACTCCCTGATTATCGGCATCATCTGCCTGGTGTGCTGCAACATCTTCAATTTCCCCTATCCGGCGCTGCTGGCCACCATCGTGGGTGTGACCAATGTGATCCCCTTCTTTGGCCCGTTCATCGGGGCTGTCCCCTGCATTTTGCTGATTTTCATCATCGACCCCATTCAGAGCGTGTATTTTGCCCTCTTTGTGCTGGTGCTCCAGCAGTTTGACGGCAACATCCTGGGCCCGAAGATTCTGGGAGATTCCACGGGCCTGGCCTCCTTCTGGGTGCTCTTTTCCATCCTGCTGTTTGGAGGCCTCTTCGGCTTTGGCGGGATGGTGCTGGGCGTGCCGGTGTTTGCCATGTTTTACAGCGCTGTCAGCCGCCTGGTGCGCTACGGCCTGGGCAAGCGGAAGCTGCCCCAGAATACCCAGGATTATATGGGCAAAACCGAGCCCCTGAGCCAAACGCATCTTCCCAAAGAAGAATAAAAAAAGACCGCCTGAGGGCGGTCTTTTTTTCTGGATTTAAGTGGCCTTGGGGGCCTTCTCCTTGCCGGAGATGTCCTCCATGTCGATGCGCCACACTCCGGTGGCCGGGAGGCTGCGGCTCACCGCCTGCTCAAACTTGTCCCCGTCCATGGCCTGGGGGGTGAGCTTCTCACACAGGGCCCGGAGGGCCAGGACTTTCTCCTGGTCATCGGTGACCTCGTGGACGGTGCCGGTGACAATGGCGGACTGGAAAAAGGTGGTGTATTCTCCTTTGTCCAGATAGGCGGGGCGGTCGCCCCCCACGAAGGTGACGCATACCTTGGGGTAGGCGCGCATAAGCTCCACCTTGCGCCCCTGATGGGCACAGTGGAAATAGAGGGAGCGGTCCACCCGCACCAGAGACAGGGGCAGGCAGTAGGGGGTGTCGCTGCCGGTGTTCAGCGCCATCACGCCGTGGCTGCACCGGTCCATGAGCGCCAGGGAGAAGTTCTCATCCCGGGCGCGGTCTTTTCGTCTCATTTCCATATTAAGACTCCTTCTGCTTTTCTAGCTGCTTGGTCACAGCCAGATAGAACTTGCCCGGGTCGGCCCGGAAGACCTCGCCCCAGGCGTCGGCCTGGGCGGGGGTGGGGGCGAACAGCTCCATGCGCAGC
>DBFWXD010000195.1:0-9599 GCA_048215895.1 Eubacteriales bacterium | reverse complement strand
AATATCCCCGCCGTCCGCACCATAGGAGAAGTCCGGCCCGTTGCTTTTCAGCATGACCGCCCGCACTACGTCATCCTTTTCAAACGTCTCCAGCGCATCCATCAGCTCTGCCATCATACGCTTGCTCACCGAATTAAGGGGTGGATAATTCAAGGTAATAACGCCAACCCGCTCCACTATTTCCGTAAGAATTGTCACATGTTCCATAATAATGCTCCATTCTGCCCTTAACCTGGGTCTCTCAAAGTTCTGTCTGCACAGGGTCACGTGTCGCTTCCCTGCTCTCGGTCGCCACAGCAGAGGATACGATTACGGGGCCTTTTTCTCTTCCTTGGCAGCAGCTACCACATCTGCCACTTTCGCCGTATTCTCTGTGGGGGAGTGCTTGGTGCACAAGCTGACAATTACATAGGCGATGATACCGGGAACCACCGGGAACACGCTGGAGAAGGGAACAGTAATCAGCCCGAAGATGCTCAGCAGCGCAGTGCCCATACCCACGGCTGCCGCGGCGGCAGCGCCCTTTGTGGTACCACGTTTCCAAATAATTCCGCCCACCAGGGGTACCAAGGTACCGGCCAGCATGATGGTGTATCCCACGGAAAGCAGGTCAATGACGTTCTCAAAAATGGTGGCACAGATGACCGCCGCAATGGAAACGATCACATTGACCGCAAGATTCAAACGCTTCTGCTGGGCCTCGCTGGCATTCTTATTGATAAATCCGCAATACAGGTCGTGCACCACCAGGGCATCCGTAGCTACCAGCGCACCGCTGGCCGTGGACATGATCGCCGCCAAAATCGCACAAATCATAATGGCACATACCACAGGAGGCACTTTGTTCATCAGCAAAACTACAAACGCGCTGGTGCCGGCCTCGGGGAACTCTGCACCGCCCCACATGCCAATGTAAACCATAAGGAATGCAAAGAGGAACATGGGTACGCAGCTGAGCAGGTGGCCCCAAAAGGCGGTGTTCTCCGTCTTGGCGGAGGCTGCACGCTGCACGGAGGTCTGATCGACCAGCACGGAAAGTACCATGGGACCCACAAACATCATCCACAGCTCGGGACTAATGTTAAACAGGTCAAACTTTTCCGCCGGATAATAGGCGTGGACCACATCAAAGCCGCCCTGGGTAAACATAGATACACCTACCACCAGCACGCCCACGATGATCACCCCGACCTGGAACACTGCGGTGGCGTAAGACCCCCACAGGCCGGCAAACATGGTATACACCAGCATAACCGCTGCTGTGATCACTAGGCCAATGACAGGGTCGATTCCAAAGGTGGAAAAGATGGCCTTGGAGGCCACCAGCTGGCCGCCCATGGAGGCTGCACAGGCAAAGGGGCCAATTCCGCTGTAAAGAAGAACGATGAAGTTTCCGGAGTATCTTCTCTTAAAATAGTCCGAGAAGGACACCAGCTTATTGCGGTAGATAAACCGGGTCATACAGAAGGCATGGACCACACAGGCAAGGCCGCAAGCAATGGCGTACCAGGCTCCCGCCACGCCCAACGAGACGGCATATTGTGTGGTACCGATAACCACGCCCGATCCAATGCTGGCGCCCACTGCAGATGCAATGATAAACCAAAATCCAGATTGTCCCGACGCGGTCAAAAAGTCCTTTGTCGTGCTGGCGTGGGAACGGCCGCGCAGACCGATCACCACATTGATCACCATAAAAATAACGAACGTTAAAATGATAAGTGTATACAGATCCATTCCGATAGACGCCTCCTGTCAAATTACAGTTTTTTACACACACGGGCCATGTTGTCTTTGGGCTATATACGCTTTACCTGCTTCCAATCTCCTTTCTCTGCACATACTGGGCTGCCAATCTTATTTACAGTTCCTCATAAAAACGCTTGGCATTATGATAGAAAATATGTTCCTTGGCATCATCACTGAAGGGCAGCGCTTCCACTTGTGCAATGATATTTTCCACCGGTACACTTTGTGTCCCCCAGTTGGAGGCAAAACAAATTCGCTCTTTCAAGCTATTCTCGCCATAGTACAAATACGGCTCATAGCCCGAGCCACGCATGGCCATTTTTTCCGGCGAATGGGTCTCAAAATTCAAATAGACATTTTCATGGCGAAGCGCCAGACACATAAACTCCAGCACCCACGGCCATCCGCTCACACCGGCCATGATCTTCAGTTCCGGGAAATCCCTGGCCACCTGGTCGATATAACGCGGATGACCAATGTCGTAGGGTACCGCTTTGGAGAGATTCAAACTGCAATAAATATGCACGGGAATTCCAAGCTCACATGCTTTGCTGTAAAGGGGATAGTTCCGCTTATCACTGGCCGGCAGCTTGGTGCGGAAGGCGGTCAGATACAGGGCATGCAGCCCATATTCTTTTACGCACATCTCTAACTCCCGTACCGCTTGCTCCCCCTTATTGGGGTCTACGTAAATAAAGCCTTTCAACTTATTGGGATACGCCTGAACAAGTTCCGCCGTTTTTCTGTTGTCGTGATCCCCGTCACACGTAATGCCCCATTCAATCCCTATTTCATCCAGGTGCCGCACAAATTCCGCCGGCTTCATGGCATGTTCTTCCGCCGCAGCATGAACAACCTGCTGGAAGCCCTCTTTTCCCTGCTGCTTATATACCTCGTCAAGCTCCTGGATGGTAAGTCCTACCTGTGCGGCAATTCCTGATCCATAGGAATTTTTATATCCGCGATACTGGGGATCCAAACACATGGTACTGAGCGTGTTTGCCAATTCTTTTGCCCCCATGGGCATATCCAGACACAAATCAATTACCTTTCTCATAGGCTCCTCCTTTACGCTTTGCTCTTTATCCAGGCTTTACTTTACTTTGATATCTCGTTAGTCAAAAAATAGCACAATTATTGACGCACGTCAATAATTGTGCAACACAAATTTTTCCTCATATTTTTGTGGAAATCAATGATTTTTTCGTGGAAAATATACAAGTATTTGCCGTCTATTTTCAGCGTCTTGAAGCCCGGGAGGGAGGGTTGCTGCATAGGGCAGCTCCTTTCCGCCCTTTAAGGCCAGGCAAGTATCCAACAAAAAAAGCGCCGGAGACTAAGCTCCGGCGCTCTCATTCATTCTCGACTTTTCGATCAATTCCGCAAGAACAAAGGTGCGGTCTAAAATTTCCTCCATCTCTTTTTTTGTCAAGTCAAAGGTAGGCATTATTGCATATTTGCCCAGACAATCCATAAACTCCCTGTCATCCAGTTTAATTGTGCCATAGTATTCTCCCACCACCATAGCACGGCCTACGCCTTCCACCATCCGTACGTGGATGCGGAATTCCTTGCCGTCCACAGGTTTTCCTCTGTATACAAAGGCATCCTGGCTGTCTGAGTAATATCGCTCAATCTGGTCTGCGGAAGCTGATACATCCAGGGTTGCAAACTCCGATGCTACAACAAACTCGATAAATAATGAATTAAGCAGTATCATCCTGCGGTACATCAGATATTTCAGCATCAGACGCACCATGGGCTCCTGACCCCGGGGGAGAACCGTCGACACAACCTGCTCAACTACCTGGAACGCTTCCCGAAACAACACCTGCATAATGCTCTCTTTGTTTTTGAAATAATAGTACACCAAAGAGCGGGGTACCCCCAGATAGTCGGCCACATCTTTTATCGCCGTCTTTGTATATCCATTCTCCTTGACCACATGCTTTGTGGCCTCAAGAATGTTTTTCCGCATTTCTGCACTCTTTTTATAAGCCATGACGCACAAACCCATCCACTAATTTTAGGGTCATTGTATCATATTTTACCAATAGGGTCAATTATAAAGTCCCTCTCGTATTCTCGGTCAGACCTGGCCAGGCCGGGAAACGGCTGTTCAACACGTTTCTTTTTCCGCTGCGGACGCTGCTTTCCTCTGATTTTTCTGCCCCTAAGTCTCCCCATTGAGCGGATCGTTTTTCTGCCGCAGGCAGGCACTTATAAACAGAGACACCAGCCAAAGGCTGGTGTCTCTGTTTACTGATCTGAAATTTGGATATGTTTCGGGCAATCAAACAGCCTTGGCAAAAACCGTGAGGCCGCTAAGAGGGCCTCACGGTTTTCATATCTTACAGGGCGTTATGAATGATCTCCGTGGCTGCGTTCAGCTGCTCCACAGGGATCTGGCCGGGGGCAGAGACCTGTCCCACCGCACCGAAGGTCATGGAAGAACCAAACACCTCGCCGCACAGACGGCTGATGACGCCGGTGGCGGACATGGACATGGTGATAATGGGCCGGTCGGCATAGCACCGGTACATCTCCTCGGTGGCGGCCAGCAGGGTGAGCACGTCCGCCTTGTTCTGGGGCATGACAGCAATCTTGGGGATGTCGGCCCCCATGTCCTGCATCTTCCGCAGGCGGTAGATCAGATCGGCCTGAGAGGGCGTCTTATGGAAGTCGTGGTTGGAGCCCACCACCACCTTACCGGCGGCATGGATGTTGGCGATGTTCTCCAGCACCACCTGGTCGCCGGAGAAGATTTCCACATCAATCGCGTCCGCATCGCCGGACTGGGCCACAGCCTTATTGAGGGCCGTGTAGTCCTCCATGGAGATCTCCTTCTCCCCGCCTTCCTTCAGCGTCCGGAAGGTAAAGAGGATGGGGGTCTCCCCCAGGGCGGCCCGCAGGCCCTTCAGGGTCTCCAGTACCTGGGGAATCTGGAACACGTCCTCATAGAAATCCACACGCCACTCCACCACGTGCAGAGGAATGGAGGCCAGCTCCTTGCCCTTGGCTAGGATCTCTTCCCGGGTTTTCCCCACGATGGGGACAATCACTTTGGGGGCGCCGGTGCCGATCTCCAGATTTCTGATCTTTACTGTATTCATTGGAATTTACCTCCTAATTTGATCACACTTGGGCCATCCATTTTCCCGGCCCGTGCTGCGCTTGCCCGTGCGCTCCCCCGCCTAAATATAAAATCAGCGCTCCGTGAGAGAGGCACGGTAATGTTCAAACAGCCCTTCGCTGTTCATCACAAAGTCCCGGAACTGAGACACCGCCGGAGAGGTGTACCGTTCCCGTCTCCATCTGAGATGGACTTCGTGCTTTGGAATTTCGTTTTCAATGGGCAATGCCTTGATGTTATAGTGCTTCATTCCCAGTGGGGCAGGCACCAGCGCCACCCCCAGGTCGGCCGCTACCGAGCCGTAAATCATAGTGTCGTGGATGGTCTCGGAAACAATTCTCGGCTTCAGGTCCAGAGATTTGAAGATCTCATCGATCAGCCACCGGATGACGCACTCATAGCGATAGGTGATAAACCGCTCTCCCCGCACCTGCCGCAGGTCTACCGAGTTCTGCTTGGCCAGAGGGTGATTGGCGGAGACCAGCAGCACCAGCTCATGGTCCCCCAGCTTGTACGACTCCAGGCCGGACACCGGCTCCCACACCATGCCCAGCCCCAGGTTAGCCTCCCCGCCGAGCAGGGCGTTCTGGATGGCCACATTGCTGGTCTGCTGAAACTGGAAAATAGTCTGCAGGCCCTTGTTCTCCTGAAAATACCGGGCCACCAGATAGGGCACAAAGGGATCAATGGAGCTGACATAGTGCAGGGAAACGACCCCCTGTTCGGGAGAAATAAAATCCTCCAGCCGGGCCCGCCCCTCGTCCAGAAGGTTCAGGGACTGGTCCACATACTCCAGAAACAGCTCACCGTATTTGGTCAGCGTCACCATGCGGTTGGTACGGACAAACAGGGAGATTCCCAGTTCCGCCTCCAGGTCGCTGATGGAGTGGCTCAGACTGGGCTGGGTAACCATGAGCTTCATGGCCGCTTTGGTAAAGTGTTTGACTTCCGCCAACGTTCTGAAATAGTAAAGCTGCTGTAAATTCACAAATGCCACCCCTTATGATTTTATACGGCTATCATACTGTATCCCGAAGCGCAAATCAACCGGCAAACCGGCCCAGCAGGGCTGCGCAGACAACAAGGGGCGTGCGGGAATTATTTCCCTTCACTGAGAACGATCTGTTCCAGCTCCCGGCGCATGGCGTCGATGTGGGCCTCCCGGCCGGTCCAGAGCTTCACCTGGGCGGCCCCCTGATAGAGCACCATGCCCAGTCCGTTCAGAATCCGGGCTCCCGCCGCCTCCGCATCCAGGAGGAACTGCGTCTTCTCCGGATTGTAGCAGGCGTCAAAGAAGAACTGGTCCTTCCGGATGTACTCCTTGGGCAGAGGACTCTGCCCCACCGTGGAACCCATGCCCACGCCGCTGGCGTTCATGACCACCGTGCATTCCGCAAGCTTGGAAAAGTCCCCGTAGGGAACTGCCTCGGCCACCGGCGCAAACTTCTCGTTGATGTCCTCCACCAGGGAGCGCGCGCTCTGCTCATACACGTCGGTCACATAAATTTTCTCCGCACCCTTCTGGGCCAAGACAGAACAGATGGCCCGGCCGGCTCCGCCGCCGCCGAAACAGAAGAAGGTATTGTGCTCGGCCTGAATGCCGCCCTCCTGGGTCAGAGAGGTGTAAAATCCGATTCCATCGGTGTTGTAGCCCACCAGTCTGCCGTCGGCAGTCTTTACCACGGTATTGCAGGCCCCCATGTCCTGACAGGTGGGGTCCAGCTCGTCCAGATAAGGCAGAATGGCCACCTTATCCGGCTTGGTTACACCAAAGCCCGCCAGATTCATGTGGCGCAGTCCGGCTACAATCTCCCCCAGATGTTCCTTTCCCGTCTCCAGGAAGAAATAGAGCATATTCTCCCCTGCCGCTGCAAAGCCCGCGTTTTGCATCCGGGCAGACACAGACTGCTTCAGCGGCTTCCCCAACAGGGCCACAAATTTGGTATCAATGTCAATCTGCATGTTGCGACTTCCTTTCCTGTATGGGCCTCATGCCAAACCGGGGCATTTTCCCCCGGGCCGTGCGGTTGTCCCGGGATCGCATTTCCAGTTGGTCAGGCCCGTTTTCTTTGTTGCGGATTGAACAAAGAACATTGGATACTACTTATAGTTTATATGGAACCATACAACAAAGTCTAATTGTTTTTTCCTATCTTATCATTCCCCCGGCACATGATGAATCGTCCCCCTCCCCCCTGCTCCCGTCCGCGCATATGGGCACAGATTTCAATTTTGGGCCGTTCTTTTGTGATAATCGCTAATTTTTCCGAAATTTAACCCCTTTTATTCTGTCATTCCTGTGGAGAACGACAGTTGACTTTTGTTTTGCCTTCTCTTAGAATAAATGCATATATCGTTTACCACACTTGCAGGAAGGGAGAACCTGAGATGATGCTGGTCCGCTGTAACCCAATGATGAATGCCGACCGGTCCGCCGCCTATGGCGATGGGGACTCTTGTTCTTGCGCCCATTTTCAGGCTTCCAATGCAAATTCTATGACTTTTTCTGTGGACACCATGGTCATGGTGTCCTTTTTTCTTATTTTAACCCTGTTTGTTCTGTGTGGGGCACTGGTTCGAATTATTCTAGCCGCTATTTTTCTTTCCCTGATCAGCGTACTGTTTTACAATTTAAGCACCCCTTAAAGAACAAGCATACCGTTTCCCATCCCTTCGATACAAAAGCGGCTTCGTTCTTTCGGGAATGAAAGCCGCTTTTTTGTATAATCATCTGTAAAGGAGCAATTAGAATGAAGAAGTTATTCTCTCTTGCCCTGGCTCTGGCCATGACCATGAGCCTGGCCGCCTGCGGCGGAGGCAGCAGTTCCTCCACCAGCCAGAGCGGTGCCGCCTCCAGCACCTCCGGCAGCACCGCCAGCACCTCCAGCGAGGCCTCCAATGCCTTTAAGCTGGGCGGTACCGGCCCCCTGACCGGCAGCGCCTCCATCTACGGTCTGGCCGCCCAGCGCGGCGCTCAGATCGCCGTGGACGAGATCAACGCCGAGGGCGGCGACATCCAGTTCGTCCTGCGCTATGAGGACGACGTTCACGATCCCGAGAAGGCCGTCAACGCCTACAACCTTCTCAAGGACTGGGGCATGCAGATCTCCCTGGGCTCCGTTACCTCCCAGCCCGGCATCAGCACTTCCGCGCTGAACTATGAGGACAGCATCTTCGCCCTCACCCCCTCCGCCTCCTCCCCCGACGTGATCTCCGGCAAGGACAACGTCTATCAGATGTGCTTCTCCGACCCCAACCAGGGTCTGGCCTCCGCTCAGTATATCTCCGAGCAGAAGCTGGGCGAGAAGGTGTTCATCATCTGGAAGAGCGATGACAACTACTCCACCGGCATTAAGGACAAGTTCATGGCCGAGGCCGAGACTCTGGGCCTGAACGTGGTGGGCGACGCTACCTTCACCACCGATACCCAGACCGACTTCACCGTTCAGCTGACCCAGGCCAAGCAGGCCGGAGCCGATCTGCTGTTCCTGCCCATCTACTACGATGCCGCCTCCCTGATCCTCACCCAGGCCAACGCCATGGGCTATGAGCCCAAGTTCTTCGGCGTGGACGGCATGGACGGCATCCTCACCGTGGAGGGCTTCGACACCTCCCTGGCCGAGGGCGTTATGCTGCTGACCCCCTTCAACGCCGACGCTCAGGATGAGGCCACTCAGCACTTCGTGAAGGCCTACCAGGACAAGTACGGCGAGACCCCCATCCAGTTTGCCGCTGATGCCTATGACTGCGTCTACGCCTACAAGCAGGCTCTGGAGACCGCCGGCTGCACCCCCGACATGAGCGCGGCTGACATCAACGCCAAGCTGAAGGAGACCTTCCCCACCATCACCTTCACCGGTCTGACCGGCGACGGCGCTGGCATCACCTGGGACGCCACCGGCGCGGTGTCCAAGAGCCCCAAGGGCATGGTCATCCAGAACGGCGCTTACGTTGGTATGGATTGATTCCCGCTTGATCCCACACATGGTTCCCAGGGAGCTGCCCGGCAGCTCCCTGGGACGACCGTTTCCTTGCAGCAAAAAGGGGACGCATGGGAAAGGGGCCGGAAGGGCCCGGCGTTTTTCCCATGCGCCCTGAGAGAGAGAAAAGGTGAGTGAATTATGGATTTCTTGACCCTGTTGGATTATTTGATCCGGGGCCTGAGCCTGGGCAGCATCTACGCGATCATCGCCTTGGGCTATACCATGGTCTACGGAATCGCAAAAATGCTAAACTTCGCCCACGGCGACGTCATCATGGTGGGCGGCTACATCTGCTTCTTCACCGTGAGCGGCATGACCCCCATGTTTGAAGCCGGCAGCGTGGCGGCGGCCGTGGTGCCTGCTGTGGCAGGCGTGCTGCTGTCCATGCTGGTGTGTACCGTTTTGGGTGTGGTCATCGAGGGGCTGGCCTACAAGCCTCTGCGTCAGGCCCCCTCTCTGGCCGTGCTCATTACCGCCATCGGCGTGAGCTACTTCCTCCAGAACGCCGCCCTGCTGCTCTGGTCCTCCAGCCCCAAGTACTTTTCCCCCATCGTGGGCAGCGGCCAGCTTCAGGTGGGCCCGCTGAGCATCTCCTATGTCACTCTGGTGACCATCGCCGCCTGTATCGTCATCATGATCGTGCTGACCTCCTTCACCGGCCGCACCAAGCTGGGCAAGGCTATGCGCGCCGTGTCTGAGGACAAGGGGGCCGCCCAGCTCATGGGCATCAACGT
>DBFWXD010000194.1:0-6675 GCA_048215895.1 Eubacteriales bacterium | reverse complement strand
GTTCTTCACCGTATTTACGGTAACGGCTGACAAATTGTTCGTTTGCCATTTACGTTCCCTCTTTCTCATCCCAAACAGGAGTTTTGTCAGTCTCGCTGCGACAGTTGGCCAACTGTTCGTGACACTCCTTCTTTTATGCATTTCACATGCCAACTTCAAAAAAAAGGCCCAATCAACTGCCGCGCAGTTGATTGGGCTTTTCCCCCGAGAAATCCCTCTCCCTGTTTGCTGCATTTCTGCATCAAGAGATCATCGGTTAATTTAAACTTATCTAACTGAAACCAATTGACCTGCCGCAATTCTGTAGGCTGGTGCATTTTTACAGCGCGCGTTTCATTTTTGCAGCAGCTCCTCAAACTTGCGGCGTTTGCGGACAAAGGTGGCGCTGTCCATCCCCAGGCTGGCCGCCGCGGCCCGCACCGTTCCGTGCTTCTCATAGGCGCGGCAGATATACTCATACTCGAACCGCGCCACCTCCAGCTTCAGGTTCACACGCCCAGTCTCGTCCCCGCCGTGGCTCTCCCCCTCAAACCGGCAGGCAATGGGCAGCTCGGAGGGCTGGATCTCGTCCCCGGCGCTGAGGATCACCGCCTGCTCCACTACGTTTTTCAGCTCCCGCACGTTGCCGGGCCAGACGTAGCTGTATAGAATCTCCATGGCTGCGTCGGCAAACCGCTTCTGATAGCGGTACTTCTTGTTCATGTCCTTGAGAAAGCTCTCCACCAGTGGGCGAATGTCCCGCTTGCGCTCCCGCAGGGGCGGGATCTCGATGGGCACCACATTGAGCCGGTAGTACAGATCCTCCCGGAAGGTCTTTTCATGCACCATGTCCAGCAGATTCCGGTTGGTGGCGGCGATGATGCGCACGTCCACCGAGATGGAGCGTACGCCTCCAACTCTTCTTACCTGCATCTCCTGCAGGACGCGGAGGAGATGTACCTGCATCTCAAGGGGCAGGTCGCCCACCTCGTCCAGAAAGACGGTGCCCTTGTCGGCGCTCTCAAACACGCCCATCTTTCCCTCTTTGCTGGCCCCGGTGAAGGCCCCCTTCTCATAGCCGAACAACTCGCTCTCGATCAGGCTGGCCGGGATGGCGCCGCAGTTGATGCCAATGAAGCTCTGCCGGGCGCGGGCGGAGTTTTCGTAGATGTACCGCGCGAACTGCTCCTTGCCCACGCCGGTCTCCCCCAGCAGCAGGATCGTCGTGTCCAGGGCGGCCACCTTCTGGGCCCGGGCCAGCACCTCCAGCGTGCGGGGATCGGCCGCCACCATGCGGGAGACAAACCTCTGGTTGCGCTGCAGGAACTCCATTTCGGAGCGGCGGCGCTCCTCGCTCTCCTGATACTTCCGCTGCAGGCCGTAGATCTCCGTCATATCCCGGACCACCGTGATGATCATGGTGATCTCCCCGCTGCTGTCAAAGTGGGGGGTGCTGGTGATGAGCGCCTGCTTGCCGGTGCGGAAGGTCTGCTCCAGCGTCACCGGCTTTCGGGTCTTGAGCACCCCCAGGGAGCCGGAGCGGTCAATCATGCCGGTAGCGACAATCTCCTGCATGCTTTTGCCCAGCACGTCCTCCCGCCGCAGGCCGGAGACCTCCTCATAGGCGCGGTTGATCAGGATCGTGTTGGCCTGTCCGTCCGTAATGTAAAGTCCGTCATAGATGCTGTTCAGGATCGTAAAGAGCTGCCGGTTGAGCTCCCGCTCGCTTCCCCGCAGCAGCGTGGCGTTTTCAGCAATGAAAATACGCTCGGACTCCTGCATCCGTCTCCTCCCCTTCTTGCGTTCCGTCAGCTCTTGGGTACTTCCCCCTCCAGTATTACAATGGGCATGCCGCACTTCCCGGTAATAAACGTATCGAAGCGGTCCAGCTCCGCCGCATCCCGAAACGCCGAGACGGGGATGATATACGCCCCCTGCCCGAAATAGAGGAACCGCCAGTCCTTCAGAGCGGCCAAATGGCTGACCTCCCGGTAGCGGACCGACGTGGCTTCCTTCCCCACTGTGGTACGGATATGGTCGTCCTGGAACAAAAACTCCACACGGGCGGGATATTCGCCCCGTTTTTCCGCATCACGGATCGCTTTCCGGCACGTCTTGGCTTGAGCGCGCCGCGCGCCCAGGGGGATCACCGCGAACTGCAGAACAATAAACGCAATACCCAAAATGCGTATGGGCAGGACCGTATGATTCCAGTTAAATACCAGCAGAACGGCGATCACCAAAGCCACGCTGATCAGGGCGGGATAGGCCATCACCTCCATCCTGTGCTTCTGGAACAGCTTCCAGGTGGCCTTTGCCATGGCCTGATACGCCTGCCTGTCATATGTGCTCTCAATCCGGAAGTCGCTCTCGGGATTCATGCTCCATCCTCCTTCCAATCTGTGTTGCGTGCATGCCCAGTTTACCACTCCAAACTTAGAATTGCAAGAAAATACCTCTGCCGGCGGATGGCTGTCATTATCAGGGACATCGGGAGAGCCGGCCACCGGACTGTGAACGTGGTACAAGCTTTGCGCCTAGCCTAACGTTTGCTACGCTATTTCAAACTATTACGAGCTTATTGTTAGTGCCTGCATCGTCCCTAATGCCCGAAAACTGCACATGAAAATCCTGCCTCTGGAGCACATCCGGGACGACTTGGAGGCTGCTAGGGTGTGGGTACTCCTGCACATGTTCTATTTGGATTTGGACAACGCTCTGCGAAAAGGTGAACTGGCGGCCCTGCGGTTGGACATGTGGACATCCAAGGCCGGACAATTCCGGTGCGCAGGCAATACGTCCGTAACCCTGACTGCTCCCTGGAGCTGACCCGCTCCAAAACGGAGAACTCCGTCGGGCAGGTGTCCATCCCACAGGCTGCCGTGGAACTGCTCATCCAGGAGCACGAAAAGCACCCGGACAGAATGGTAAACCTCTATAAGTAAATTTTAAAAATACGGGCCTAGAGCACCTCATGTTCCACGACCTCAGGCCCACCTTTGCTACAACAGCCCTGCAAAATGACGTGGATGTCAAAAAGGTTTTTCCATTCTGGGACACTACGACGCCGGGTTTACCCTGCGCACCCGCACCTATACCACGCGGTAAAAACAGGGTGAAGTGGCCCATACCGCTATCTTTAGCCTGCATCTTGCGCTCGGCCGCCCGTAAACGGGCATATTATCTTCTATTTGAAACTTTCTTGTCACTTTCACTGCTTTTTGCTAAAGCATACGGGGGAAGCCCACCAGTATAGTTGGTGGTTCTTTCTCCCCCAAAAATAAAGCCGCCCTTTTCAAGCGAAAAGAGCGGTTTTTGTGGAGCTGCTATCCGGATTTGAACCGGAGACCTCATCCTTACCAACTGATTGGTAGAATGAGGTCTCATGCTTTCGGGACATTTTGTGCCCTTTTCCGTCCGGTGATCCATGCTCTCTAGCACTCTTGTGTCCATTGTTTCCGCCCGCTCGTTTCCCCGTGTGGGTCAGCGTGTGGGTCAGACACTATTGGTCTTATTCTCTAGTTGATGCCAATGTTTGTTGTTCCTATCACTTATTTTATCCGGAGGATGGAAGGCTGGAGATAAGTAACAATTGCACTGAGCACAGTATAAAACCCATTGTTATGGCCCGTAAGAACTGGCTCTTGGCCAACACCCCCTCCGGTGCATAGCAGCCTAATTGAGGCAAAAAAGGGAATTAGTCTGGATTCCTACCGCTACTTGGTTTGTCTTGTACAAAACGCACCTGGGCCAAGTCTGGCAGATGCTGCTTGAGCAAATGTATTCATTCCTATGAATGCTCCGCAGAAAGGAATACTGTCTAAATGTGTCTAAATGATAGCCAAAACATCGGCCGCCATCTTAACACCCGTGCACTGAGAGGGCGGCTCTTTTGTACACCAGCAGGCTCAGGATGGAGCTTCTTTGCACAGCATTGCTTCAGAGCGTGGCAATGCTGCCAGTGCAGTTCATCGTGGTCTAGAACTACTTGGCATTACCAGCTATATTGCTGTCATCTAGTTTTCTAATCCTTACGAGACCAGAAAGCGAAATTCTGTCACCTGGCGGTAGGAGTTTTCTTTCCGCAAAACCGGGGAGGGAAACCACGTGCACTTGGCGGAATTGGAAAAAAATTGTGTCTCAAAACACAGTCCAAACTGCCGGTCATATGTGGCACCGCACTTTCCAGTTCGAGGTGTGGTTTTGTTAGCACTAAAAAAGTGCAGGCCCGGCATAGTGGTATAAACCTCCATTTTCCTGCCGGAGCCCGGATCATACATGGAGGCCGCCAGCTCAAGCGCTCCCCGCTCCCGTTTCCGTAGCACATAGGTGTGGTTAAATCCGCCGACCTGCCGAAGCTGCACAAAGTCGGAGCGGAGTGCCCGCCCCACCGGGGAAAAGGTGCGAAAATCCATCGGTGTGCCTTCCACTGCGGCAATTCCACCGTCTGCCATGGGGATTGCGCCGTTGGTGCAGTAATAATCCGCCTCAATCTTTACTAGCTGGTCCAGAACACTGCCGGCGCCATGGCCGGCCAGGTTAAAATAGCTGTGATTGGTCAGGCTGCACAGGGTGTCTTTGTCGGTGACCGCCCTGTAATCCAGAATTAGCCGGTTATCCTCGGAAAATCTACAAATCACATTGACCACCAGCGTGCCTGGAAAGCCTTCCTCTCCATTCTGACTGACGTAGCTGAACAAAATGGAATCCTCACCGGCCGGGCTTCCGGACCAGAGCTTTGTGTCAAAGCCGTGGTGGCCGCCATGAAGGGTGTTCTGCCCCTCATTCCTACTCAGCTGCCAGGTCTCTCCGTTTAAAGTAAAGGCCCCGCCCTCCAGCCGGGCGGCAACCCGTCCGCATACGGCGCCCGCATTCCCCTCCCAGCGGCAGTAGCCTGACACATCCTCGTAACCCCACACCACATCTGCCAGCTCTCCAGCACGGTCCGGGACAGTCAGTCCCACCAGCCGTGCGCCATAGTCGCAGAAGCTGGCGCTAGCTCCGCTCTTGTGGGTGATGGTAAACAGACGTGCCTTGCGGCCATCCGGCAAAAAGCCAAAAGGCTGCCTGGTTATGCTGCTCATCATGGTCCTCCTCTCCAAAAAAGAGCGCGCAAAAGCCTGCCTGCTCCTTTGCGCGCTTTCCCTTCAGCTGTCTCTTACACGGTATATCCCAGCCGCGTAACTGCTACCTCGGTATCTCCGAGCACTTCTGCCGTGGTCAGCTTGCCGTTGCAGTATTCCAGCATGCGCTCATACAGCAAATCACCGGCCTCGCTCAGCTCCATACCCTCTGTCATGACGGCGGAGATGTCCACGTCAATGTTGTCGCCATAGCTGTCCATGGTGCGGGCGTTTCCCGTCACTTTAATGGTGGGCGTGATGGGATTTCCGATGGGATTGCCCTTTCCTGTGGAAAAAATAATGAGTTGGCAGCCAATGCTGGTCAGAGAGGTGGTGTTTTCTACCCCACCGGGGGAGGCATCCAAAAGCGTCAGCCCTCTGTGGGAGACCTTCCCGTTATAAGTAATCAAATCTTGAATGGGCCTGGTGCCACCCTTTTCCACCGCGCCCAGGGCCTTTTCCTCAATAGTGGACAATCCGCCCTTGATATTGTCCGGTGCCGGGTTCGTGCCCTTGATGTCCACGCCAATGCTGATAATATAATCCTCATACCACTTGATGGCATCCACAATGCGCTGGCCAAGCTCAGGCGTTACGGCGCGGGTGCGGAGGGATTCCTCCGCGCCCATCCACTCTGTGGTTTCGGACAAAACTACCCGCCCGCCTTCATCCACCACTTTGTCGGCCACCATGCCGGTGGCGGGGTTACTAATGAGGCCCGAGACGGAGTCAGAACCGCCACACTCCACACCCAGCATCAGCTCACTGATGGGAACCTCCACCCGCTTCTGCTCCGAGGCCTTAATGACAAATTCCTTCGCGTACCGCACGGCGCGGCAAGTAGTGTTAATCGTCCCGCCGCACTCATCGCATGAACAGACCACAACTTCCTTCCCGGAGTCGCGGATGATATCTGCAATTCGCCCGGCAATTACCGGCTCCATCGTTACCACCACTGCGGCAAAGACGTTGGGATTTGCACCCAGCCCGCCCAAAGTCGCAATATGCTGTTCCAAATCTGCGCCCACCTCGCCCCGTCCAAAGCAAGGACAGACTTCCACTGTTCCCGTCACGCAGGCAGCCACGCGCCGTGCGATGAAATTACTGTTGTCCATAGCACTGATCACTGCTACATGATTACGGATTCCATAGCTGCCGTTGGCCCGCGCATATGCATAAAATGTTTTCATTTTCCGGCTTCTCCTCTGCAACTGACAATATTATGGACGTGCATCCATCCACCCTGCGGCGTGTCCCGGGTACACCTGCCAATCGAGTAGCCGTATGTGTATACGATATCCCCCGTATGGAAATCACACACCGCCACTTTGTGCCCGTAGGGCACGGGTTCTGTGACCGTTACGTGAAGTCCCTCAAAATCCAGCTTGTCGCCCGGCTGCGCGTCAAACAGCACAACGGCCACGTTATCACTGTCATTCAGCCGAAAATATCTGTTCATATCGGGAATACCCTTCCTTTTTCAGATTTTCGCGCAGTCCACTGCCGGCTGTTTCATCTTGGGGCGGAGAAGTTCTCCCCCGTCCACCAGGATTGTGCTGCCCGTCATAAAGCG
>DBFWXD010000193.1:0-2684 GCA_048215895.1 Eubacteriales bacterium | reverse complement strand
ACCCGTGCGTTTTGGTGACATTCACAAAAGAACGTCCGACAAGCAAGACAAAATTTTCCTCTAAAATCTCTTTAAAAAGTTTCAAAAAACGCAAAATTCATTTAAAATATGCTATTTTTCAAAAAATGTATAAAGTTGTACTGCAATTACAAAGCTCTTTTGATACAATTTGTATTGTTTATAGCCATGAAATTAAAAGTTATACGTATATATTTGTTGACAAGCAAATGAACGGAAGAGTATACTCTAGGCAAGAAGTCCCGGTAAGAGGAACCGGGACCACCTTAAATTCTATTAAGAATGGAGCGTTTGGAATGAAGAAGAAATTGCTTGCTTTGACTCTCGCGCTGGCCATGACCATGGCCCTTGCCGCTTGCGGCGGTGGCTCTGCTGGTTCTTCCGCCTCTGCCGGATCTGCCGGTTCCGCTGGTTCCGCCGGTGCTGCCAGCTCTGGCGCCTCCGACGGCGACCTGATCACCGTTGGTTTTGCTCAGGTGGGCCACGAGTCCGACTGGCGTACCGCTTCCACCAATTCCGCTTACGAAGTGTTCTCCGAGGAGAACGGCTATGAGCTGTCCTTCGTGGACTGCGACAACGACTCCGCCAAGCAGCTGGAGGCCGTGCGTAACTTCATCCAGCAGGGCCTGGACTACATCATCATCGACCCCATCGTCTCCACTGGTTGGGACGCCGTGCTCACCGAGTGTGAGGATGCCGGCATTCCCGTTATCGTGATCGACCGTACCATCGACGACTCCGACAAGTACGTCTCCTGGGTCGGCTCCGACTTTAAGGTTGAGGGTCTGGCCTGCGGCGAGTGGCTGAAGGCCTACGCTGCCGACAAGGGCATCACTGAGATCAACGCCCTGGTCATCGAGGGCACCACCGGTGCCTCCGCCACCATCGGCCGTACCGACGGCTTCAAGGAGATCGCTGACCGCGAGGGTTGGACCATTCTGGATTCCCAGTCCGGTGACTTCACCGAGGCCGGCGGCCAGGAGGTTATGGAGTCCTACTGCCAGAGCTACGCTGGCCAGTTCAACGTGGTGATCTGCCAGAACGATAACGAGGCCGCTGGTGCTATGACCGCCATGGACAACGCCGGTGTTACCTACGGCGTGGGCGGCGACGTGATCCTGGTGTCCTTCGACGCCAACAAGCCCTATGTCCAGATGGTTATGGACGGCAAGATCAACGCCAACTTCGAGTGCAACCCCATGGCCGCTCCCACTGTTGATGAGATCATCAAGCAGCTGGAGGCCGGTGAGACTCCTGAGAAGGAGATCTACGTGACCGAGTCTTGGTTCGCCGCCGAGGATAACGTTGCTACCATCACCGTCAACGGCGAGGAGCAGGATGTCATCCACGTCACTCAGGAAGTCCTGGATGGCCGTCCCTACTAATCCTGCTTACCCACAAATGGAACAGATGTAATCCCAGGGAGGACCCCGGTAATTCCCGGGTCCTCCCTTTTCATACGAGGTGATTTGAGTTGGAAGAAAACATCGTTCTGACCGCACGGGGGATCAGCATGACCTTCCCGGGCGTCAAGGCCCTGGACAACGTGGATTTCACCCTGCGCAAAGGGGAAATCCATGCCCTGATGGGAGAAAATGGAGCGGGCAAATCCACCCTGATCAAGTGCCTGACCGGCATCAACGATTTTGAAGCCGGTGAGATTCATGTGGCTGGAATTGACGGCCCGGTGAAAAATCGTTCCACCCTGGACGCACAGAAGGTGGGCATTTCCACGGTGTATCAGGAAGTCAACCTGTGCCCCAACCTCAGCGTGGCAGAGAACCTGTACATTGGCCGCGAGCCTATGACGCGCTTTCACACCATTGACCGGCGCGCCATGAACCAGAAAGCCGACGAACTGGTCAAACGACTGGATATTAAAGTGGATGTTACCCAGAACCTGGAAAATTATTCCCTGGCCATCCAACAGATGATCGCCATCGCCCGGGCGGTGGACATGGACTGTAAGGCCCTCATTCTGGATGAGCCCACCTCCTCCCTGGATGACAGCGAGGTGGAAAAGCTCTTCAAAATGATGCTCCAGCTGAAGGAGCATGGCGTGGGAATCGTCTTTGTGACCCACTTCCTGGAGCAGGTATACGCCGTGTGCGACCGGATTACCGTGCTGCGCAACGGCACTCTGGTAGGAGAGTATCCCGTGGCAGAGCTGCCCCGGGTAAAGCTGGTGGCCGCCATGATGGGCAAGGACTTTGACGACCTGGCCTCCATCAAGTCCGAAGGCTCTACTTATGATAACAACGCTCCTCTGGAAATCGAAGCCCGTGGTCTGAGCCACAAGGGCACCATCAAGCCCTTCGACCTGGACATCCACAAGGGCGAGGTCATCGGCCTGACCGGCCTGCTGGGTTCCGGCCGAAGTGAGCTGGCCCGGGCCATCTACGGCGCGGACAAGGCACAGACCGGCACCCTGAAGGTGGGCGGCAAGACCGCTAAAATCAACCAGCCCATCGACGCCATGAACATGGGCATGGGTCTGCTGCCCGATGACCGGAAGGCAGAGGGCATCATCGGCGACCTGTCCGTGCGGGAAAACATCATTCTGGCCCTCCAGGCCAAGCGCGGCATGTTCAACCAGCTGCCCCGGGCCAAGCAGGAGGAAATCGCAGACCGGTACATCGATCTGCTGCAAATCAAAACAGCCAGCC
>DBFWXD010000192.1:0-1691 GCA_048215895.1 Eubacteriales bacterium | reverse complement strand
CATTTGATATGCTGAAAGCAGATTATTAACGCTTCACGAGTACGCAATAACAAAATACGCTGATTGCCATGGTGCGAATCAGCGTATTTGGTGTTGCGTCTGGTGGGGCGTTTATTTATTTTTGAAACCGTGAAGGAGGAGCAACTTATGAATGAAAAAATTTTAGATGTCCTCAACAAAATTATGGATTCAAATGACACCACGGTGGGTGGAGGCTCCGCTTCCGCCTTATCCGGCGCCATGGCCGCGGGAATGATCGGCATGGTGGCAAAGCTCTCCAAAAAGAATCCCGTAAACTTCACCGTGGAACAGTATGACGAAATCGCACAGGAATGTGACCGTCTGATGGAACAGCTGCGGGAGGGCTGCATCCGCGATACCGAAGCCTATTGCATGATCGTTGACGCTTTCCGGATGCCCAAGGGAACGGATGAGGAAAAAGCCGCCCGCAGCGCCGCCGTTCAGGCCGCCGCAATCCGTGCCGCAGAGGTCCCCCGCGACAACGCCTACCTCAATGCCCGTGTTCATGAGCTCGGCGCCATGCTCAAGGGAAATTCCAATCCCGCCTGTCTGTCCGACCTTACCAGTGCGCTGTATCTGTGTGAAGGCGGCGTAAAAGACTGCGTACTGAATATCCAGGCCAATCTGGGCATGATCAAGGACGAAAAGGTATGTGCAGCTTTGAAGGAAAATATGCTGGATCTGCTGCTGAAAGCCATTTGCTACTAATTTGGGAAGTTCAAACTCAATCATATTAAATATAAGGAGTGTTTCAGATGAAGTGTTTGATGGCAGAAGTAAACTTTAGTGAAGGCAGAAATCAGGACCTCATTATGGCCGTCCGCGACGCTATGCTGGCCGGAGATCCCATCGATTTGATGGAGATTTCCTCCGATGCGGACCACAACCGCACTGTATTCACCTTTAAGGGTGAGCCCAAGGCCGTTCTGGAGGCTACCAAGCGTCTGTCGGCCAAAGCGGTGGAATTAATTGACATGACCAAGCATACCGGCGCACATCCTCGCATCGGTGCCGTCGATGTGGTCCCGTTTATCCCGGTCAAGGACGTAACCATTGACGAAGCGCTGGAAATCTGCCGGGAGTACGGTGCCTATATGGGCAGCCTGGGTGTCCCCGTTTATTATTACGAGGATGCCGCCACCTGTGAAGAGCGAAAGAGCCTGCCCAAAATCCGCAAGGGTCAGTATGAGGGTCTGGAAGAAAAAATGAAGGACCCCGCCTGGACTCCCGATGAAGGTCCCTCCACCTTTAACGCCAAGAGCGGCGCTACTGTTACAGGCGTTCGCTTCCCCCTGGTGGCGTTCAACGTCAACCTGCAGACCAAGGATCTGGAGATCGGTAAAAAAATCGTCAAGGCTGTCCGCGCTGCTACCGGCGGCTATCAGCACGTGCGTGCCATCGCCTTGGCTCTGGAAGACCGTGACGGTATTATCCAGGTTTCCATGAACCTGACCAACTATGAAAAGACCCCCATCCACCGCGTCTTCGAAACCATCAAGAGCGAAGCTTCCCAGTACGGGGTTGGTGTGGTTGACTGTGACTTGGTTGGCCCGGTTCCTGTCTATGCGCTTCAGGACGTTCTGAAGTTCTATCTGCGCACCCATAACTTCAAGCTGGAACAGCTTTACATGTAATTGGGCAGCTGCTTCCTCATATCCGCGGCACAATTA
>DBFWXD010000191.1:0-1845 GCA_048215895.1 Eubacteriales bacterium | reverse complement strand
GTGTCCTGGTCCACGATAAAGGTAAAATTCAGGTTGCCTGTATCGTGGTACACCGCCCCGCCGCCGGACAGGCGCCGCACAACCCGAATCCCGTGGGCATCCACAAAAGCCTGATTAATCTCCTCGGCGGTGTTCTGATATTTGCCCACCACAATGGTGTTGCTGTTCTGCCAGAGCATAAAATAGGCCCTGCTCCGGTCCATCTGCTCAAAGACATATTCCTCCAGCGCCAGATTAAAATAGGGGTCCGTACCGGGCGGTTCGAGATAGATCATTGCGGCGCCTTCCTTTCTCCCGCGTTTCCCGCCGGACGCCATTAAAAAGGCCGGCAGGCTATGGTTAAGACTTTTTTCCACAGACTGCAAAAAAGAAGCACCTGCAAAGCAGGTGCTTCTTTTTTGGAGGCGACACCCAGATTTGAACTGGGGGTGGAGCTTTTGCAGAGCTCTGCCTTACCACTTGGCTATGTCGCCGTATGGATAACAGGAGCAAGATTTGCTCCTGTTATCTTTTGTATGGAGCAGGTGACGAGGCTCGAACTCGCTACCTCCACCTTGGCAAGGTGGCGCTCTACCAGATGAGCTACACCTGCATGCCCTGATCCATTCTATGCGGATCACACACGCTTGATACCTGCTTTTGAAAGATTCCCCCGGTGGATACCTTGGGTATCCACCGGAGAAATGGTGCCTCCGGCCGGAATCGAACCAGCGACACGGGGATTTTCAGTCCCCTGCTCTACCAACTGAGCTACAGAGGCGAATGGCGACGCGGAAGGGACTTGAACCCTCGACCTCCGGCGTGACAGGCCGGCGTTCTAACCAACTGAACTACCGCGCCAGACGGTAGGGGGTACGGGAGCTCCCTCACGGGAGTGGTGGGAACAACAGGGCTCGAACCTGTGACATCATGCTTGTAAGGCATGCGCTCTCCCAGCTGAGCTATGCTCCCTTGTCCTCGCCGCAGACCAGTTTGTAAATCACTCTTGGTCACGCGGCGAAGGTTATTATACTAAAGCTTCCCCCAGTTGTCAACCATTTCAGCCAAAATTTTTTGCTTTTTTTCTCTCAAACCTACAGTGAGGCCAGAAGTCCTTCCAGCTCCTCGTTTGTATAGTGATATACCTTGTCGCAGAACTGGCAGGTGAGCTCGGCCCTGCCCTGCTCCCGGATGAGGGAGTTCAGCTCCTCCCGCCCCATACTGATGAGGGCGCGGGTGACCCGCTCCCGGCTGCAGTAGCAGCGGTACTCCACCGGCTCCTCAGAGAGTATCTCCAACTGAAATTCAGAAAGCACCTGCTCCACCAGCTCCCTGGCGCTCAGGCCGCCCCGCAGCGCCTCGGTTACCGGGCCTACCCTGGCGATACCCTGCTCGATGGCGGAGATGGCGGCGTCATCTGCGCCGGGGAGGAGCTGAATGAGGTATCCACCAGCGCACTGCACGCTCTGGTCCACGTCCACCAGCACGCCCAGGGCACAGGCGGTGGGGATCTGCTCACTCTCAGCAAAGTAGGAGGTAATATCCTCGGCGATCTCGCCGGATACCAGGGGGACAGTGCCCACATAGGGCTCCTTCATGCACAGATCCTTGATGACAGTGAGGGAGCCGTCCCGCCCCACGGCGCTGCCCACATCCAGCTTGGCGGGGCCCTTCAGGGGGAGGTCCACCAGGGGATTGACCACATAGCCCCGGGCGTTGCCCTGGCTGTCGGACACCACGGTGATGCCGCCCAGCGGGCCGCCTCCCTTGATGCGCAGGGTTACCGAGCCATCCTTCTCCTTGAGCTGGTTGCCCATCATGGAGGCGGCCATCAGGCTGCGGCCCAGGGCCGCGGTGGCCACGGGC
>DBFWXD010000190.1:0-13221 GCA_048215895.1 Eubacteriales bacterium | reverse complement strand
CGGTCATGCCGGGCTTTACATGGTCAAAAATGGGAGGACCAACGAAGAAGCCGTTTTCATAGCCTGGAACAATCACGTCGCGGCCGTCCAACACCAATTCGGCCCCCTCGTCAATCCCCTTCTGAATCCACTGGCACACTTTGGCCTTGTGTTCTGCGGATACAACGGGTCCGAGTTTGGTTGCGGGATCGTAGGCGCACCCTACCTTTAGGCCCATGGCTTTTTTCTTCAGCAGGGCAACAAATTGATCGGCAATGCTTTCCTGAACCACGATCACCGGAAGAGCCATGCAGCGCATACCGGCGCAACCGTAGGTGGAGTTAATAATGGCGTTTGTGGCGCTCTCCAGGTCCGCATCTTCCAGCACCAGCGCGTGATTCTTTGCCTCACACTGAGCCTGTACACGTTTTCCATTGGCAGACGCGATGGAATAGATGTGCTTGCCCACTCCGGTAGTACCTACAAAGGTCACAGCCTTAATTCGGGGATCACGCAGGAAGATCTCCGCCTCGTTGCGGCTGCAGGTGACCAGATTGACAATTCCCTTTGGGAAACCGGCCTCCTCATAGAACAGCTCCAAAATACGCATGGAGGTCAGGGGAGTCAGACTAGCGGCCTTCAGAACAACGGTGTTGCCGGGGGCGATGGCAAGGGGGACCATCCATCCCCAGGGAATCATGGCGGGAAAATTGAAGGGGACAATTCCGGCAACCACGCCCAGAGGCATGCGGTATGTAGCGGTATCAAACCCTGTGGTGACCTGCAAGGAGGCGTCCCCCTGCATGAGCGTGGGAAGACCGCAGGCGTGCTCAGTGGGTTCAATGGCTTTCAGAACGTCGCCGCGGGCTTCTTCCAGCGTTTTGCCCAGCTCCTTGGAACAAAGCAGGGTTAGTTCATCCAAATGGGCCAGCAGGACATTTCTCCACTTGAACATGAGCTGCGTGCGGGCGCTCAGCGATTTTCTGGACCATTCGGGAAAGGCGGCCTGGGCGGCTGCGATAGCGGATTCTACTTCCTCGGCAGTACAGCAGGGGATCTCAGCAATGACTTCACCGGTGCTGGAATCTGTGACCGGCGTCCACCGGTCTGTTTTGGACTCCAGCCATTGGCCGTTGACACAGTATTTCTTTCGTTCTGCAGCAGACATATCGATTTCTCCTTTAAAGATTTGGTGTTTCGGTTGATTGCTACATGTGGGGGAAAATTACGGCTTTTTTTGGATAATCATTTTGCATACCGGTGCACCCTCCGCCAGAGTGCTCTCAAGGATAAACTCACTGTCTGGAACTGCGGCGAACATCCCCCGGTCTCCATCCATGGCAATGTCACACAGTTTTGCCAGCTTCGCTTCATCCCCGGTCAGTTTCTGCCAACAGGCAAGCAGAGGACAGTAGTGAAAATCAATTTCCAGACGATCTTCGGAAACTTCCACGTATTCTTTTTCAAAAACGGTGGAATTGGGGCTGTGTTTGAAATAGTTTGCAAGCTCAACCAGACTGTAGCCCTTGTTATTTAATTCTTCTACCATGCACTGGCCCCGTCTGCAGCCGAACCGGGAGATGGCGGCACGGGCCATGGGTTCATATTCCATGCCCTGCGACTCCATTTCCGCGCACAATTCATACATCCACTCGGCTCGCTGCTCAATCAGATACCGCATCTGATTGATATCCTGGTTATCGATGGTAATCGGATGGTTGTTAATAGCCATATTGCACCTCACAATACTTAGTTTTAAAACATACTTACTATCTGAATGATTTGCACGGCATTGCTCCATGACGGAATTTGAAAATTACGATTCACCTCCGCTTTCATAAATGATGTATCGTCCAACGCACTATGTACGAAGAGAGTAAGAGAGAACAGGTTGCTTTGGCTGGTCAAAAGGCGGCTGCTCGTGGTTTGTTACTTGCAAAGATCCATTTGTGTGCGATATAATTTGTATAATCTTTCATTGCACAAATTAGGAACGGGGGTATATCTGTGAAGCTCGCAGATTATGATTGGAGATTCATCAACAACTTGTCCTATCGCATCCACGCAATACCGGATTTTGCCCAAATGAGAATGGATTTTATCAAATATATTGAATTGGGCATCCATTACGATATGGCATTTTGGGGAATGGTGGATAAGTCCCGTACTCCCAGAATCTACGATATTATCAACATGGGATACCAAGTGGAAACGTTGCGTGATTATGTTGAGAATCCCATGTCGGACGAGCCTTTGCGGATTGTTTCCTCATCCTCTACCAGCTATGTATATAGGGGATCAGATCTTTACAATACCGAGGATGAGTGGGAAAAAAGCGAGTACTATCAGAAGTTTGCCAAGCCCAATCATATTTACTACATTCTGGTGCTGGGACTCGTGTTTGACCGCAAGCAGATCGGCACACTGACCTTTGCACGAAAGAAAAGCAGCGGAAATTTTAGTGAACGGGATGTGGAAATCTTTAACCTTCTGAAAGACCATCTGGCTCTCCGGGTGAGCCGAGCTGTGGAGGCTCCCGCCACAGCAGATAAAGAACAGCAGCAAGAGAAAGATCTGTCTCCTCTTTTTTCGGAAAAAGGTTTGACCAAACGTGAGCAAGAGGTAATACAGTGCCTTCAGCGTGGGAATACAACAGCGGAGATCTGCCAGACACTTTTTATCTCGCAGACTACGCTGAAGAAACACATCACCAACGCGTACAGGAAGCTGGGCATCCATTCCCGAGGAGAAATCAATAAATTCCGGAAATAAACCGGCCTCTTGGAGAGAACGGTGTCTTAGCAGGCGGTCATGATCCGGAGAATGGTTTGATCTGTTTTACGCATTCCCTCTTTTGCCAGAATACCAATGTTGGCGATGGTATCCTCCGCCGTTTTGCCAAGAATTCCTTCTCCGCTTTTAAAGGTCTGGTGATTCAAGTACATCTGGTACCCCAAAATACCGGCATCGACACTGGCGGCAATCTTGGCGGCGCAAGAGGGCTTGGCTCCGTCGCAGATCGTACCGGAAAGAATGGCCACTGCGTTCATAATGGTGTGGGCGATGGCATCGTAATTGGCTCCCTGCAAAAATGCGATGGCAGCGCCTGCTCCAACACCGGCGCTGATCGCGCCGCAGTATGCGGAGAGCCGTCCAATTCCGGCTTTCTGGTAAATGGTCACGAAATCACTGACCAGCAATGCACGGTATAATTGTTCCTGAGTACAACCCAGATACTTGGAGTAGCGAATCACAGGCAGGGAGGCAGTCATGCCCTGGTTTCCGGAGCCGGAAACGATCACCACGGGGAGTTCGCAGCCGCTCATGCGCGCGTCGCTGCCTGCGGCAGCCCATGCCTTGGCCTCTACCTTGATGTCATTCCCATAGTTCATCAGCAGAGTGGAACCAATGTTTGCGCCCCAGTCGTTTGACAGGCCTTCCTTCGCGATTGCGGTGTTATATTGAATCTGCCGCTCCAGCAAATCAGCGACTAAGTTTAGATCCACTTCTGTGGCGAAAGTGAGAATGTCTTTCAGATTCAGTACACTCTTGTCGGTCAGACCGTCTTCCGGAGAGTCTACCAGTTGTTTCTCAAAGAGAACTTGTCCGTTTTTTTCTATGTAGATAATGTTACTGTGGTGGTTTGCGATGTGAACCACTGCACTGCGGTCTTCCAGGTAGCCCGTTAGGCGGATATCCAGCATACGGGGAGTTGCCGGGCAAGAGATTACAATGGGCGTCTGATGGCAGTATGCGGCAATCTCCTTGTGCAATGCCTCTGGAACAGAAGAGATTACCTGCAGTTCCTTATCAGCCTGTCCGGCGACGATGCCGGCGCAGATAGCAGCTTTGACGCCTTTCATTCCGCCGGTGTTGGGGACCACGACGCTCTTGACATTTTTTAAAATGTTGCCGGAAACTTCGGCGAAAATCTTTTCCGGCTTTGCGCCCAAAACATCCCGGAGTTTGGCGGCACAGTAGGCAACTGCGATTGGCTCCGTGCAGCCGGTAGCGGGAATGAGTTCTTCCTTTAAAATCGCAAGGTACGCAGCCTGGGTATCTGGAGTTAACATGATTTTCAGCGCTCCTTATTTAAAACGCATAAATTGTTTTGGAACTAAGCCAAAACTTTTGTGTGAGTTCATGTTAACATGATTGAAATTGGATTGAAATTGTCCAAAGGGCCTGTTTTTAGGGAGAAAAAGTAGTAAAACTGAGAACGCCTGGTCCAAAAGTGGAATTTTTGGTGGAATAAGGAGAAGAAATCTCCGCAGTGCCCTAAGTAAGGAAAGGGAGGATATTATGGAGTCAAAAGAAACATCTAAAAAGCGGTTTTATCTTAAATGGCCATGGAATGTGCTGGTTTACATAGTCCTGGTGGTCGTCCTGCGCATTTTTGCCATTCCGGTGATCCTCCTCATTATGTGGTGGAACAAAAAACAGCAGCCGGATGGACCGGAGGAGGGATACTGCCTTCAGCGTACCCGGGGGCGGCTTACCGGACTGATCTGGGCGGCTCTTTTCTTGGTCGGAGGCGGACTGGCCATCTGGTTCTTTCTGACGGCCCAGTCCATGCCCTACGAGGCGGCACGGTTAAAAGAAGAGATGAGCTTCGGTTACTACCTGATCCCCGTGGCGGGAGCAGCGGCTATGCTGGTGGGTCTCTTCCTGGCCTACCGGAGCCTGCGGGACGCTCTGGTGCCGGAGAAGAGCGCTCTGGCCCAGTCCATCCGCAACCAGCTTCCCTACCCTGATGAGGCGCCGCCGGTGAAGGAACTCTTCGCCATGGTAGACCGAGACCTGAAAGACAACGGTCAGTGGTGCGGCAAGCTGGGCGTTGGGAAGGAATGGGTGCTGGGAGATGAGGTGTCCCGAATTTCTCGCATTCGAGGGGTGTTCAGCCGGGAGGAGCATCATACACGCCATGCTGGTAAACGCACCCAGGTCGTCCACATCTATGAGATTTGGATCGTAGACGACCGGCGTGAACGGCAGGTCACCACAATGAAGTCCCAGCGGGAGCTGGAGGAGGCCATGGACTGCCTGCGGCGGCAGGCCCCCGCCGCCCTGTTCGGGGTCTACGACTCCAAGGAGTACAAGGATCTGGTCTACGCCGAAGAGGAGGAACAGCGGTACGCCCAGGAGCGTGCCTACCGCCAGCGTAAGGCCCAGTTTGAGGAGCAGGCCCGCCGGGAACAGGAGCGGCTGGCCCAGAACCAGGTGCTCACCCTGCCCGACGGCTCCGTGACCTCCCGGATTACCTGGGACACCATCTATCAGCTGCTGCGCCAGCCCAATCAGAAGGGCGAGACGGTTCCCTTCCAGCTGGTGCCCGGCGTTCCCTTCCAGGGACAGGGACACACGTTCAGCCGTTTGGCCTGCCTGGCCGGCGGCGTGGCGCAGCCCACCCGCATCCTGCTGGAGGAGTACTCCGGAACACCCGGCGTGTCCGGTCAGTACGCCTGGACCCGGGATGTAGCCGCCGGTGAGGCGGAGGATGTCCTGCGGGGGTGGCTGCGCGGAGAGATTCCCTCTCTGGAAAACTGGACGAAAATGGAGCGGTCCGGCCGCACCTGGCAGCAGGTGATGGAGCGTCCGAACAGGGGGGCTGTTCCCACTCCGCCCCAGCCTCACCGAGACTGGCCCTGGCTTTTGACTGTGGGAGGCTATACGGGTAGCACATCTGACCCAAGCTGGACAGATATTGAGGAAAATCTGCGTGCGCTCAGCCAGGAGACGGACAGCTACCTGATTCTGGAGCAGAGAGCCCCCGAAAACCCGGAGCAATACTGGTTTATCCAGTGTGCAGTGGCCATGAAAGGGCCGGATACTGGAATGTATACAGTGGAGATCGGCTGCTCCGCTCCCGGCGGTCCCCTCCTGTGGGAGCGGATGACACCTGATGTGCAGGACGTCTTAGCATATTTCTCGAATGCTTACGATCATCGAGAGCTGGATGTCTCCGGATTCCGGGAGGCGGAGTTTTGAAAGCCTAAATCGGGAGGTACCTTATAATGAAAGAAAGAATCGGATACTGCGGACTGGACTGTGGGGCGTGCGACGCCTATCTGGCCACGATCCATGACGATCAGGCACTGCGGGAAAAAACGGCCAAGCTGTGGGCCGAACTGAATCAGACGCCAATCCTGCCGGAGCATATCAACTGTCTGGGATGTAGGGGAGATGGAGTTAAGACGGTGTTCTGCGCACACCTGTGTGCCATCCGTCGGTGCGCCTTAGAAAAGGGTGTGACCACCTGCGGCAGCTGCCCGGAGCTGGAGAACTGCCAAACGGTGGGGGCTATCCTCCAAAACAACCCAGATGCCAAGAAGAATTTAGAAGAAACCGTGGGGTATACGGATCTTACCTGACGAGACGGAAGGAGGACATACCTATGGGGCGATTTTTCAGTGACCCGGTGGAGCAGGCACTCAAGTACATCTACTACGACCTGCGCTCCAGACGGGGCCAGGAGGGCTTTCAGCTGCTCCAGCAGGCGGTGCAGGACGGGGACGCGGACGCCTGCTGTCTGCTGGCCCGGTGCCTGTACGGGCCGGAGTATACCTGGCCGGGGCACAATTTCCCCGTGGACGAGCAGGCGGGAGATGAGTTTATGCGCCGCTCCGTGCTGGAGGGCAGCGCTATTGGAACGCTGCTGTCCCTGCGCTGCGGAGTGATGAATCGGAAGCTGGCCCAGGCCATGCCCTTGAGTTTTCAGGAGGCCTTTGATACTGTGCTGGACAAGGCGGAGCACGGGGAGCCCCTGTGTCAGATGATCATCGGCAATGCCTACTACTGGGGCGATTTCCCGGAAATTGAGGGCAAGACCCGGGAGGATTTTGACAGCGACGACGCCATCCAGAGCTATCTGCGGGAGAATTATGCCAAGTGCGAGGACTGGCTGTGGAGGTCCCTGCGCAGCGGCCTCGCCAGCGGCGGCGTCAACCTGGCCAATTTCTACCGGGAGGGAAAAGAAGGACTCATCTCGCCCCGGCCGGAAAAAGCCATCGAGGTGTACCGCTATGGGGCGGAGAAGGGGTATCCCAGTTACCTCTTCTACTATGGCAACGAGCTCTATGACCAGGAAAACAAGGGGGAGGCCTTTGACTTCTACCGCAGGGCGGCGGAGGCGGGGGAGCCCCGGGCCTTTTTCTGGGCGGGTTACTCCTACGAACTGGGAGATGGGGTGCCCAAGGACAACGCCAGGGCCACCCAATATTATCAGCAGGCGCTCTCGGCGCCGATCCAGGAAAAAGTAAACCCCGCCAACCGATTGGGCATGTGCTACTATGACGGGCGTGGCGTGGAGCGGGACTATGCCAAGGCCTTTCAGCTTTTGAAGTGGGCGGAGGACCACGGCGGTCCGGCCATGCTTTACTATCTGGGGGCCTGCTACGCCAACGGCCAGGGCACCCAGCAGGACTACGCAAAGGCTTTTACCTACCTGGATAAGGTAAACTGGAACTGCCACCCCGCGTTTTATCTTCTGGGGAGGATGTACTGCAATGGCCTGGGGGTGCCGATGGACATCGCCAAGGGCGTGGAGTATCTCCAGAAGGCCAGTGAGGTGCCAGACGCCAAGGAAGAACTGCGGCACTACAAAAAGACCCTCTTCGGCAAGTGGGTGCGGCGGTAAGTTAAATCATGCACCTTAAACCTGCGCCACAGAAAACAAAAAAGACGGGCACTCCCGGAAGGGGGTGCCCGTCAAGTGGTCAAAGCAGAAACCGTTATGTGGTATTTCTGTGGTTAAATAAGAAATCGCCGCAGTGAAAACTGCGGCGATTTCCAGTTTTGGTGGACCTGATCGGATTCGAACCGACGACCCCTACAATGCGAACCAGCCCCCGAAACTTTTTTCAAGCATTTCGGGCCGTTTTTATCCGTTTTCGCTCCGCCCATCTTCATCTTTGGACCTCTTAGGCCACACTGTTTCCGTGTGGTCCGGGGCGGTGTGTGGTAGGTTCTGTGGTCAGAAACGCTCCCCAGCCCTTGCCGGTGTTTTTCGCCGACAGGGATGGGGAGCGTTCTTCATACCTCTGACTGCCTGGATTGTAACTCTGAGAGCGGAATTAAACAAGTCATTTCTGTGCTCTCCATAGCTCAGGAATTGTGGGACTGTAAACAAAAGATACCAGAGGCCTGAAGGACGCGTAGAAGTAGGAGACTGTGGCCTTGCTGGCGCGCAACAGTTGGAAAACTCCTCATGGGTCTTGCATCGGAGCCGTACGGGGATATTTGACCGAAAAATCCTCCAGCGCCAGGAGGATCTCGTTTCAAGTGTACTCCTACACGTAGTCGATTTTCAGGACATCATCATCTCCCCTGGCTACCTTAGCCGCCTCTCGGCACAACAGCTTGAAAATATCTGACATAGGTTACCTCCCGTGCAAAACAACTTTGATTCCATGTTAGCACAGGATAAGGCAGCCCAAAACACCATTATAAAACCAAGGACTAGATATCCATTTTTTGTCCGTGCCTGGTGTAAATATTCTGCCAGTGTCCACGGCTTTTTCAGCTGCGGAGATCCTGATTTCTGGTACTTGTTTGCCCTCGATCTTTTCATATGCGTCAGTATGTGGGGTAAAACAAATTTTTCTCCCCGACTATTTTTCGTTCGATTCCTGGATCTGCATCAGCGCCAGGGCTAACTGATCCGGGCAGGACGTCCCTTTATCCAGACACTGGATTCCTTTCAGCTGCGCAATCGCGTCCTCCACACGCATTCCAACCAGCAGGCGGCTGAGTGCCTGGGTAAAGCCGGGACAGCCCAACACAAATTCCACCGACCGAATCACTCCATGGTCTACTTCAAATTGAATTTCTTTGGCACAGGTGCCTTTGGTCTCATAAATCATACGGTTCTCTCCTGTCTCTGGCAATACTTGACGGCTTGCATTATAATAACAGAATAGACCTTCCCATAATGGGAAAGTCAAGGAGCTATTAAGGAGGAATCGCAAATGCAGGGCTATCTTTCCATCAGTGACTTTGCCAAGCTTCGCAATGTACATCCCAAATCTCTGCGGTACTACGAGCGGATTGGCGCGCTGATCCCCGCCTATACCGACCCGGAAACGGGCTATCGGTATTATTCCTTGGAGCAACTGGTGGAGATGGACATGATTCTCATGTGTCTGGAGTTGAACATCCCTCTGCGTGATGCGGAACAATACCGACAGCCTAACCAGACATTGGACATCCGGCGTCTGCTTCAGGATGGACAGCAAAAGGCCCTGGAAAAGCTTGCCCACCTTCGCAATACCATGCAGCAGATGGATGAGGCACTCCGCCGGATCGAAGAAAACCAACGCTATCAAGAACAGGAAGGTGTCTATCGACGGCATCTGCACCGGCGGCTTATTTTGCGGGAACCCTTCATCCCCTCCGGTGGAGTGTTGGCGTTCAAGCAGAGCTCCACAAAAATCTTCCTCCGCGGACAATCTCTGGGCTTGCTGCCCGCTTTTACTTTTCCCATTGGTCTGATTGCCCGGCGGCAGGGAGACCGCATAGATACCGACATTTTTCTGGAGGTGCTCCAGCAGGAGGATGGGATTGCCAACCTGGAAGTGCTGCCTGAAGGGGACTATCTCTGTCAGCAGAAGCCGGCACAGGCGCTGGATCATATGGATACACTGATTTCGGAGTACTTTGTCCAGCATCCCAAGGCAAACCAGGTTATGATCACCAATCTGACTTCTGCTTACTTTGATCTGAAGGGGCCATCGCTGGAGCTGCAGGAACAAATTTGACGAAAGAGGGCATCGGGAGTTTTTCCCAGTGCCCTCTTTCTTTAAAAAACTTTTCTACCCCCAAACATTCCGCTTGACTTTCCTATAATGGGAAAGTTTATGATTGCGTATTGCGGGGATTTTTCCCGCCAAATCAAAATCAAAACGGAGGAAGAAGAACCATGCAGGCGGAAACAAATCCCCTGGGGTATGAGCCGATCGGAAAGCTGCTTGGCACCTTTGCCGTGCCCAGCATCATTTCCATGGTGGTCAGTACCCTGTATAATATCGTAGATCAGATTTTTATTGGCCGTGGCGTAGGTTATTTGGGAAACGGCGCAACCAATGTGATCCTGCCACTGACTGTGATTGCCCTGGCCCTTGGCCTGATGATCGGAGACGGCACCACTGCCTATTTCAGTCTGTGCCTGGGGCAGGAGAACCGTCAGAGGGCCGCCCAGGGCGTGGGCAATGCCATCACCCTGACCGTGGTGGTCAGCATTGTGCTGACCGCCCTGTCTCTGGCGTTTCTAAAGCCCCTCTGCGTCCTGTTCGGCGCCACGGATGCCACCATGTCCTACTCTCTGGAGTATGGGTACATCATTGTATTAGGCTTCCCCTTTTACATGTTCAGCATGGGGTTTAACTCCATTGTCCGTGCCGATGGAAGCCCGGTCTACGCCATGCTGTCCACACTGAGCGGAGCAATTTTGAATACGATTCTGGACCCACTGTTTATTTTTGTCTTTCGCATGGGGGTAAGGGGAGCCGCCATTGCAACGGTTCTGGGGCAGGTCGTCTCCTGTGTCATGACCCTGCTTTACCTGAGAAGGTTCCGGTGCATCACCCTGACGCCTGACTGCCTGCTCCCCCGGTGGAAACTGTGCGGGAGAGTTTGCAGCCTTGGAATTTCCAGCTTTTTTCTCCAGCTGGCGGCTACCATCGTGATTACCGTGATGAACAATGTGCTGGTCAAATACGGCGCAGCCTCCAAGTACGGTGCGGAAATTCCCATGACCACCCTGGGCATTACCATGAAGGTCAATCAGATCATCACCGGCATTGTCATTGGTATTTCCGTGGGTTCCCAGCCCATCATCGGGTATAACTATGGAGCCGGAAAGACGGACCGAGCCCAGAAAACCTACCTTTTAGCCATTATCTGTTCCACACTGGTCATGGGCGTGGGGACCCTTGTGTTTCAGCTGTTCCCTGACCGCATCGTCAGTATTTTTGGTTCGGAGTCCGAGCTCTATCAAGAATTTGCAGTCAAGAGCCTGCGGATCTTCCTGCTATTGATCCTTCTGAACGGGTTCCAGCTGTGCACAGGCACCTTTTTCCAGGCAGTGGGAAAGCCGGTGCAGGCCACGCTGATTTCCCTATCCCGGCAGGTACTTTTCCTGTTGCCGGCCCTGCTGATTTTGCCTCACTTTTTTGGGGTGGAAGGCGCCTTGTGGGCCGGGCCGGTGGGGGACGCCTGCGCCTTTGTGCTGGCACTGGCCTTTGGCTTAGCGGAATGGAAAAAAACGGCCCGATCATCCAAACAACACCATCATGTTTCTATGGAGGATTATTCTTATGACACACCTGTCTGATTCGATTACGATCCGGAACCTGACCCTGCCGAACCGTCTGGTGATGCCCCCTATGGCTACCGCAAAGGCGGACGAGAACGGCTATGCGACCGATGCTGTATGCGAATACTACCGGGAACGGGCCAAGTACAGCAAAATCGGCCTGATCATCACGGAACACAGCTATATCCACCTTCAGGGCAAGGCCCATCCCGGTCAGACCTCTATCGCCTCCGACGATGTGATTCCTTCCCTTCAGCGTCTCACCGACTGTATCCACCAAGAGGGAGTCAAAGTCTTTGCTCAGCTCAGCCATGCGGGATCAGCGGCACTGTCTAAGACCACCGGGCAGCCTCCCGTTGGCCCCAGCCCAATCTATCACCCCAAGCAGCGGGAAGAACTGCCTGCGGAGATGACCCTTCAGCAGATCCGGCAGGTCACAGGATGGTTTGCTCAGGCGGCCCTCCGGGCAAAACAGGCAGGCTTTGACGGAGTAGAACTTCACTCCGCTCACGGCTATCTCCTCAATCAGTTTTTCTCCCCGCTGGCCAACCAGAGAACCGATGCGTACGGTCCTCAGTCAGTGGAAAATCGCATCCGCTTCCATCGGGAGGTCATCCGGGCGGTACGACAGACTGTGGGGAATGACTTTTCCATTGCGCTGCGGCTGGGCGGCTGTGACTATGAGGCCGGAGGGAGTACTGTTGAGGACTGTGTGGAGGCCTGTCGGCTGCTGGAGCACAGCGGCGTGGATCTGATCCATCTCACCGGCGGCATGAACGGCTTTATCCGCCCCGGTCACGGGGAACCCGGTTATTTCCGGGATATGTCTGTTCCTGTAAAGCAGGCGGTTCACCTCCCCGTCCTTCTGACAGGAGGGGTTACCACCCCGGTTCAGGCCGAGGCCCTTCTGGAGGAGGGCTGTGCCGACCTCATCGGCGTAGGCCGGGCAATCTTCAAAAATGCCCACTGGGCCGACTGAGTTTTAAGTTTCATGGATATTCCCCTCTATGTGGAGCAAGCAAAGCGTTTGGATTGCTGCAGATGGCCAAACACCTTGGTCAGATGAGGCCACAGCGCCCAGGCCAGAGCGGCAATTGGCTTCATCAGTCCATCGGCGTGAAACCGCCGTTTTTCCCGGTCCGGGATACACCCCTTGCAATTTTTTAGGGCACAGGTCATCACGGTCTGACAGTGTCCCTTTAAAACCGGCAGATTAATAAGAAAATCTGCTGTTCGGGCCCGGCCGCAGATGGCAATAGGGCCAAAGGGGGTCTGCACCTGAGTGGCACTGTCCTGTTTCAGATCATAAAAAGGAACTCCGTAGGTTTTGCACACGGCCTCGTAGCCCGCACTCCGACAGGCCTCCTCCGTGCGAGCACCTACCCAAGAGCCTTCGATAATCTCGATGTTCTTTACACCGTGCTCTTGCAGGTACTCTATGGCTCCGGACAACACCCCAGCATGAGTGGTGGCTCCCTGATTCGGAGGGGCCGCCACCACCAGATTGGGCTTCAGCGCTACCCGGCCGCTTCCAGCAAAGAGCGAATCATGAAATGAGCATCAAATCCGTATATCTCATAGATTTTTTTCATGGTATCCTCTTCATCGGAAAAAGCGCGGCGCTGATCGTTGAGTACCAGGTCTGCGCCGCCGGTGCGCAGCAGGTCAAACAAATCTTCATGATTGCCGTACAGCAGTTGAAGGTCAACACGAGGGTACTTTTCTGAAAATTCCTCCAACGCCTGATGAACTTCCGGACTGTTATGGCTACGGAGGTATCCTATTTTTAGAATCGCTTCATCTCCACGGACGATCTTAGCGGCTTCGCTGCACATCTGCTCATAATCCGCAATCAATATCAGGCTCTTTTTGTAAAAATGCTCTCCCGCAGGAGTCAGCACAAATTTCCGATTCTGCCGTTCCAGCAGAGA
>DBFWXD010000019.1:0-2902 GCA_048215895.1 Eubacteriales bacterium | reverse complement strand
GAAATCGAAAAATAGAGGCAATATCGAGGCTCCAGGCTAAAAATGGGTAAAAAAAGAGCCCCGGGGAAACAATTCCTCGGGACTCCTTTTGAAGTCGTTTTTTATTGGACAATGAGCGTTTTTGCGGGGGACAAGCTCAGAATCCTTACTTGATCATGGAGGCGACCTCAGCGGCGAAGTCGTCCTCGGCCTTCTCGATGCCCTCGCCGGTGGCGAAACGGGTGAAAGCCTTGACCTGGATGGAGCCGCCCAGCTGCTTGGCAACCTCAGCAACGTGCTTCTCCACGGAGATCTTGTTCTCCTTCACGAAGGCCTGCTGCAGCAGGCAGTTCTCCTCGTAGTACTTGCCCAGCTTGCCCATGACAATGCCTTCCTTCACCTTGTCGGGCTTGGAAGCCATCTTGGGATCGTTGGCCATCAGAGCCAGCTGGATCTCCTTCTCCTTGTCCAGGGTGGACTGATCCACGTCGGACTTGTCCAGGAAGGTGGGGTTCATGGCGCAGATCTGCATAGCCACATCCTTGCCCAGCTCGATCACCTTGTCAGCGTCGATGCCCTCAACAGCCAGGTTGACCAGCACGCCGACCTTGCCGCCCATGTGGATACAGGGCACGTTCACGCCGTCAGCATAGCGCACGAAGCGGCGGATCTGGATGTTCTCGCCGATAGCCAGAACCTTGTCGGCGGTGACGTCGGCCACGGTGCGGTCGGTGCCGGGGTACTTGCAGGCCTTCAGAGCCTCCACGTCAGCGGGGTTCTCCTTGGCAACCACGGAAGCCACAGCCTTGACGAAGTCCTGGAAGACCTCGTTCTTGGCCACGAAGTCGGTCTGGGAGTTGACCTCGATGATCACGCCCACGCCGTCCTCCACGATGGCATAGGACACGCCCTCGGCGGCAACCTTGCCGGCCTTCTTGGTCTGGGCAGCCAGGCCCTTTTCGCGCAGCCACTCAATGGCCTTGTCGAAGTCGCCCTCGGCCTCGGTGAGGGCCTTCTTGCAGTCCATCATGCCAACGCCGGTCATCTCGCGCAGCTTCTGTACATCCTTAGCGGAAATAGCCATAATACATTACCTCCATTTTATCTTCCGCCGGCCGGAGCCGGCTCCGTGTCAAAATAAGAACAGCGTCCGCCCGCGCGGGCGGGCGCTGTTGGAAAGTCAAATTACTCGGCGGCAGGAGCCTCAGCCTCAGCGGCGGGGGCCTGGTCCTGACCCTGCTTGCCCTCCTGGATGGCGTTGGCCATGACAGAGGAGATCAGCTTGATGGCGCGGATGGCGTCATCGTTGCCGGGGATCACGTAGTCGATCTCGTCGGGATCGCAGTTGGTGTCGACGATAGCCACGATGGGGATGTTCAGCTTGCGGGCCTCGTTGATGGCGTTGCGCTCCTTGCGGGGGTCAACCACGAACAGGGCGCCGGGGAGCTTCTTCATCTCGGTGACGCCGCCCAGGTACTTCTCCAGCTTGGCGATCTCGCCCAGGTGCTTCATGACTTCCTTCTTGGGCAGCATGTCGAAGGTGCCGTCCTCCTGCATCTTCTTCAGCTGAGCCAGACGGTCCACACGGCCGCGCATGGTCTTGAAGTTGGTGAGCATGCCGCCCAGCCAGCGGGCGTTCACCCAGTACATACCAACGCGGGAAGCCTCTTCCTTAATGGCCTCCTGAGCCTGCTTCTTGGTGCCCACGAACAGCAGGGTCTCACCCTTCTCGCCCAGGGAGCGGACGAAGTTATAGGCCTCCTCCAGCTTCTTCACGGTCTTCTGCAGGTCAATGATATAGATACCATTGCGCTCAGTGTAGATGTAGGTGGCCATCTTGGGGTTCCACCGACGGGTCTGGTGGCCGAAGTGCACGCCGGCCTCCAGCAGCTGCTTCATAGATACGACTGCCATAGTTTTTTCCTCCTGTTTTTCAGTTAATCTTCTGGGGGCATCATGTCCTCCGCCAACCCGAGACCTCCGGGCACCGGGCGGAAAATCCGCACTCCCACGCATAATGCCTTGGTAGTATACCACGCTTTTCAAATGTATGCAACTATTTTTCCAAAAAACATTTAAAAATTTTCCAGTCAGACAGAAGAGAGGGAAGGCTTTCCCGTTGGCTTGCATAGAATATGAAAAGGGGGCGGTAACATGGAGGAACGAAAGGTGCTTCCGGGCGGCGGCTTTCTGGCAGTGCGCCGAGAAGGGCCCAGAGCTATGTTTGAGGCGGCACGCCCCAATGACCAAAAAGGATTATATAAGGTATGGCTGCGGGGGAAGGGAGAAAAAACGTTTTTGCTGGGAACCTTAATGCCTCAAGGCGGGGAGCTGAGGCTGAGGCGTACGCTGTCAGTGGGGGAGCTGGAACAGGCGGGGTGCTGGCCGGAGTTTCAGGCAGAGTGTATGCTGGCATTTTCCTTTTCCGACCAGAAAGAAAAAAACTGGTACTGCGAGCAGCACCCGGAGCGTCTGTTTGCCGATCCGCTGTTAAAAAGAACTATCCCGGGCCCCATGCTTTGCTGTCGGGATCAACGGGGGTTCTTCCTTGCGGCTCCGTTTCGAACCAACTGCCCCGTTGCACTGCCGGGGCTTTTCTGCCTGGCCCGGGTGGAGAAATTGCCGTCCGGTGTACGCATGATCTGGCGCTTTGATGAAAAGGGATGGCCAGTAAACGGGGAGAAAACGCTTGCGTAATGGCCTCAAACGCTTGTGGCACAAGGGCTTTGCCACCCTCTGGAAAATTTTTTTAAAAAATTTGAAAAAAGGGGTTGCATTTTTCTTGAAGGCATGGTAGTATAACTAAGCTGTCTGACACGGACGGCGACACAAAAGAAAAGATCCGGGTGTGGCGAAGTTTGGTATCGCGCTTGAATGGGGTTCAAGAGGCCGCTGGTTCGAATCCAGTCACTCGGACCAAATC
>DBFWXD010000189.1:0-1594 GCA_048215895.1 Eubacteriales bacterium | reverse complement strand
GGGCGGGCCTGACGAGACGGTATAACCGCCGCTGGTCGGAAGAGACCGGCATCCCCCTGGTGTGGCTCCAGAGCGCGGGGCACAACTCCAACACGGACGTGCCGGATCAGGTCAACTCCATCATCCAGGGCTTCCTCAGGGAACATGGACTTTGAAACGTGTCGGCGGGGACCTGGCCCGGTGGGGAGGCAGAGGCCGCCCTTCTACGGCAGATCCCAGTCATCCTCAAAAGGAAAAATCTTACCCTCCGGCTTTCTGTAAATTTCCGAAGTTCTCTCTACGCAGCATTTTTTGAAAAAGAGCTGCCTGATTCGCCGTCTTGTATTTTCTTTGAGAATCTGGTATGATAAACAAGTATTTATTTGTCCATGGGTGCCCCATGGACAGGGAAGGGAGGCCGCCATGGGGTCGCTGAATGGTTTTCTGGAGCATATGGACTGGTTTCAACTGTTTCTGCTGCTGATCGGTGCGGTGGCCTGCCTGTTCTGCATCACCTTCCACGAGCTGGCCCACGGGTTCGCGGCCTACCAGCTGGGGGACCCCACCGCCAAGGTGAACGGCCGTCTGACGCTGAACCCGATCTCTCATATCGACTGGATCGGCCTGATGCTGCTGCTCACTGTGCGGGTGGGCTGGGCCAAGCCGGTGCCAGTGGATATGCGGAACTTCCGCCACCCAAAGCGGGACATGGCTATCACCGCCCTGGCCGGCCCTGCGGCCAACTTCCTTCTGGCCACGGCTGCCCTGGGGGTGGCCTCCCTGATCTATCACTTCGCGCCTCAGGGGACGGTGGCGGCCTATGCCATCTATTTCTTCCTGTATATGGCGGTGCTCAGTGTAGGGCTGGGGATCTTTAACCTGGTCCCTATCCCACCGCTGGACGGTTCCAAGATCCTGTTCGCCCTGCTGCCCGACCGGATCTACTACCAATACCTGCGCTATGAGCGGTTTTTTATCCTGGCTGTGGTGCTGCTGGCCTGGATGGGGGTGTTCAGCGTGCCCCTGAGCTTCTGCATGGAGGGCATCGTCCGCGGCCTGTGCGCGGTGACCGCCTTCCCGTTCCAGCTGGCGCAGTACTATTTCTTCTGAGAGGCATTGGGGGGAACGCTTTGGACAGTCCGATCTACCACCTGGAAGGGGTGGTCAAGGCCAAAACAGAGGACATGGAGGACTTTGTCGGCCCCCTGGACCTGATCCTTCACCTGCTGAGCAAAAACAAGATGGAGATCAAGGACATTCAGATCTCTCTGATTCTGGACCAGTATCTGGCCTGGATGGCCGCCCGCAAGGAGATGGACCTGGAGGTAGCCAGCGAGTTTGTCACCATGGCCTCCCAGCTGGTCTATATCAAGACGAGGATGCTCCTCTCCATCCACGACGAGGAGGCCCTGAGCGAGATGGAGCAGCTCATTGCCAGCCTGGAGGAGCACCAGCGCAATGAGAACTATCTGAAGATCAAGGAAATCACCCCCCTGCTGGACCGGCGGTACAGCTATGGGAGAGACTTCATCACCAAAGTGCCGGAGACCATTCAGCCGGACAGGACCTACCGCTATGTCCACGACAGGGAGGACCTGAAAAAGGCTATTCTGTC
>DBFWXD010000188.1:0-5904 GCA_048215895.1 Eubacteriales bacterium | reverse complement strand
TGGTGGAAGTTCTTCATCCCTATTTTCGGCGGCATCTTTGCCGCTCAGGTTGTTATGATGGTCATCGCTGTCATGACAGGCTTCGGAGCCGTTTAAGGCCCCTTATCCCAATTGCCGCAGGCAAACTGCTGTCTTTGCGGCACTCCCTCACCCTTATTCCTTCTCCCCTCTTTTCCCCTCTTCCGTCAGGATCATCCCCGTGCGGACCTATTGGCTGCACGGGGTGATTCTGCCTATCTGCATAGAATCCCCCTATCTTCTGCAGCTTGATGTGAGGAACAACATGAATATACTGAATCATACGCGACTACACCAAAAGTATTTTGAAGAACTCTCCAAAATCCCCAGAGCATCCTTCCAGGAAAAACAATGCGCGGATTATCTGGTGGATTTTGCGAACCAGCATCATCTCGCCTGCCTGCGGGATAAGATTGACAATGTCCTGATCTATAAGCCAGCCAGTCCCGGCTATGAGGACCACAAGCCCGTCCTCCTCCAAGGTCATATGGACATGGTATGCGAGAAAGTCCCAGGATGTGCCCATGATTTTGACAAAGACCCAATCAGTCTGTACATTGACAACGGCATTTTACGCGCCCATGGTACAACGCTTGGAGCAGACAACGGGGTAGGCTGTGCTTATATGCTGGCCGTGCTGGCCATGGAGCTGCCCCATCCGCCGCTGGAGTGCGCCTTTACCACCCGTGAAGAGGTCGGCCTTCTCGGCGCGCTGGCGTTGAAGGCGGAGTATTTCAAAGCAACCCGGTGCATCAATCTGGATTTCGGCGGAGGCGGGGTGAGTACCTGCGTGACAAGCGCCGGGGGCGAAGTGGTAAATCTCAAAAAGGAAGTCAGCTCCTCAGACTGTGCTGACCATGCATACCGCATGGTCGTGTGCGGGCTGAAGGGAGGGCATTCCGGCAGCTGCATCCAGCTGGAGCGGGGCAACGCAATCAAGCTCTGCGCCAGAATACTGAAGAAACTTTCTGACTGCGGTACCTTTCGAATTGTCCGTGTAAATGGCGGCACTGGGAATCATGCGATTGCGCGTGAATGTGAAGCAGTTTTTACAAGCAGTGCCTCCGAAAAAGAGATCCGCAGCATATTTGAGTCCATGCGAACAAAACTGCGTCATGAGCTCAGCGTTCCGGAACCAGGTTTTGACACTTCATTGGAACCAACCGAGGCGGTGTCCGCTTTTACAGAAGGATTTAGTCGTGACCTTTTAAATCTTATGTTTCTTCTTCCCACTGGAGTACGCCACAAGAGTCTGCAATTTGACCATCTTCCCATTGCCTCTGAAAATCTGGCGTCTGTCTGCTGTATTGACCATCAAGTGGAATTTCAGTACTCGTTACGGGCCAACAAAGCATCCTTCCTGGAAATGATGGAAACGGAACTGCGCATTTTCGCACAGTCCTATGGTATGGATTTTCGCGTTTATAACCAGTATCCTTCCTGGGAATACAAAGAAAATTCAAAGTTACGTGAGACTCTGTGCCGCGTGTTCAGGGCCCGTCGCGGCACGGATATGTCTATTGCTGCAACACACGGCGGACTAGAATGCGGGATATTCAGCCGTCTCCTGCCAGGACTGGATATTGTCACCCTCGGCGCCGCCACCGCAAACGTTCACACACCAGAGGAACAATTAGACCTAGCTTCTTTTGATTGGTCGTTTGAACTTTTGACTGATGTATTAAAGGAACTGTAAAAACGATTGCTCTTAATAATCTTAGAGCAAACAGCTTTGCCCATACTCGTTTGCATCTGACATAGAAAGGCGACAGATTTCTAAGCCGCGGGCGGCGAAGAAATGGCTTTCTTAATCCTGTCCTCAGAGCTGCAATCCAAACAGTAAAGAGGCATGAAAAACGCTCCCCATCCCTGTCGGTGACAGACACCGGCAAGGGCGGGGAGCGTTTCTGACCACAGAACATACCACAGATGGATAGTGGACAAGGAGCCACTGCGCCATTTCCCGTAAATCTGGCTCCCCTCCCAACCAAACTGCAAAATCTGTCCGGTCCTCTTCTCAAACACACACCATACCAAGATAGGCTGCGCTTTGATCTATGCCGCTGGCTGAAAAAATTCCGGAAAGATCCGCTTCACTCAAATGGAGCGAAAGCGCATAGTCAGAAAAAGTCTGGTTCAAACACCGGGAAATTCACCCAGAGAAATCTTCTCCAGATTTTAAAATTGGTACATAGCACTACATCCTGTTCTGATCGCCCCACTCACACATCCCGTCCAGAATAGGAATTAGGGACTTGCCCCGCTCCGTCAGGCTATACTCTACCTTCGGAGGAATTTGAGGATACTCCTCCCGGTGGATCAGTCCGTCTGCCTCCAGTTCCTTCAAGGTGGCGCTCAGGGTTTTGTAGGAGATTCCTCCGATATACTTTTTCATCTCATTGAATCGTACCACACCAAATTCCATCAGGGTATAGAGGATGGTCATTTTGTATTTTCCGTTGATGAGAGAAAGGGTATAGCTGAACCCCGTGGTCCCCAGGGACTCCTGGGCAATGCATCGCTTTCCCATTTTACACTCTCCTTTAGGTAAGTATTGCACCTAAATGTGCGTACTTGCTTTTTACTTTATGCTGAATACAATTGTAGTATCAAATGCAGGGAGAGTCAATCCTGTCCCATAAGGAGGAATCTATGATGAGCAAAAAAATCGTGGTCATTACCGGAAGTCCCAGAAAAAATGGCAATAGCTTTGCCATGACGGATGCCTTCATCCAAGCAGCCCAAGCAAAAGGCCACGCGGTTACCCGCTTTGATGCCGCTATGATGAACATCGGCGGCTGTCACGCCTGTGAAACCTGTTTTAAGACTGGGAAGGCCTGCTCCTTTGACGATGATTTCAATATCATTGCTCCGGCCATTCTGGAAGCGGATGCCCTGGTGTTTACCATGCCGGTATACTGGTACTCCATCCCCGCCCAGATCAAAAGCGTGATCGATCGAATCTACTCTCTGGTAGTAGGCGGCAAGGACATCGCCGGAAAAGAGTGCGCCCTGATTGCCTGCTGCGAAGAGGAAGATAGAAGCGTGCTGGACGGCGTCCGTATTCCCATGGAACGCACTGCCGCCTTGAACAAGTGGAAGATGGTGGGCGAGGTGCTGGTACCCGGCGTTCTGAATGTGGGCGACATCAATAAGACCGATGGCTGCGCCCGGGCCGCTGCCCTGGCGGACAAAATCTGAAGCGAAAGGAGCGTGTTCCATGGGCAAAAAGATTGTCATTCTCAACGGAATCCCCACCAAAATGGAACATCTTCCGCCTCTCTGATGGCGGCAGAAGGACGCGGATTTGACGGTGCAGTTCTCTACTACGACCATCGGATGGCGCATCTGCGTTGGAAAATCTTGGCCACGTGCTGGCCGGTGGGAATATGGATGTCGCAATATCAACGGAACAACAAAGCTCCGGCAAGCCTATGACCTTGGGAACTTCATTCACGAACATAAAAGTGGCCTCAACCAAGAACCGCCATGGCAGACTGCCATGGCGGTTCTTGGTCATGTAGGATGTTAAGAGACATCGTTTTGCTGAACAAGTCCGTGAAAATCATCGATCATAGATTGCAGTGTAATGCTTTCCATGGTCGTTTGGACTGCATCCTCAATTTTTCGGTACGGCGCTTGCAGTACCTTACGGATGTTTTGGGCCACTGGGCAGGGTCTCCCTTGACAAGGATGAATCACAATGATGGAGGTCACACCCCCCGGCTCCAGTGCTGAATAGATCTGGTATAAGGTGATCTGGGACGGGTCGGCGCACAGCTCCGCACCGCCGGTTCCACGGGGCACTGTAATAAGCCCAGCCTTTTTCAAAGCGCTGAGAATGTTGCGAATCACGACAGGATTGCTCCCCGTGCTTTCCGCCAGAAGATTGCTGGTTACCTTAGTGATTCCTTTTGCTTCGTGGATGAAAATTAGGCAGTGAACCGCAACAGAACATTTTATACTGATCTGCATAGATACTTGATGTCCTTTCCAATCAAACACGCCTTGGTTTGATGTAACTATTGACATTACAACTTGCAAATGCTAAACTGAAGCAGATGTAATTTTAATGTTTACATCTGATATTTTATCGTCTCTCACAGAAAAAAGCAAGAGAGATTCCATTAAACGAGTGGTACGCAGAAAGAGGTTTTCCTTGAAAGTGTTCCAGATCAAACGCTGCTCCCAAAATATCCATATAGCCTTGAACGATATCTCAAACCCTCTGTTCATACGTAATCATGGATTGGAAGCGAAATGCCGACGGTGAAAAGCCGAGAACACACATTACATGATCTCGTGGCGTACTGCCGAGTAAAAGGAGGATATTCTGATGAAACTTTATAACATCGTGTTCAGCCCTACAGGCGGAACAAAAAAGGTGGCCGACTATTTAACCGGCGCACTGGATGGGGACGTAACCGCCGTTGATCTGACCGACCACAAGCAGGATTTTCATGCCGTTTCACTGACAAAAGAGGATGTGGCCGTCATTTCTGTGCCATCCTACGGTGGCCGCGTGCCCGCTGTGGCGGCAGATCGGCTCTCCCAGGTACACGGCAGCGGCGCTCGCGCCGTTCTGGTCTGTGTCTACGGCAACCGTGCCTATGAGGACACCTTGGTGGAGCTGGAGGACACCGCCAAGCAGGCTGGCTTTCAGGTGATTGCGGCAGTTGCCGCCATTGCGGAACATTCCATCGCCCGGCAGTTCGCCGCCGGTCGGCCTGATGCACAGGATGAAGCACAGCTTTCCGATTTTGCCAAGCAGATTCGGCTCAAACTCTCTGAAAACAACCTGACTGAGCCTGCCATTCCCGGCCACCGTCCCTACAAGAAAGCCGGGGGAACCGGCGTGGTACCCAAAGCAACAAAAGACTGTACCAGCTGTGGTGTCTGTGCAGCAGAGTGTCCCGTACAGGCGATTGATAAGGATGACCCGAAAAAGGTGGATGACAAGACGTGCATCTCCTGTATGCGCTGTATCTCTGTATGCCCCCACACCGCCCGCAAGGTAAATCCCGTCATGCTCTCTGCGGCCAGCCTGATGCTGAAGAAGGTATGCTCTGCGCGGAAGGAATGCGAGCTGTTCCTTTGATGCTGGGAATAACCTGTCGGGAAGGTGAGAACATAGCATAAAAACAGGCGTAATTGATGTAGGCGGCGGACTGAGAGGGTGCTATGCCGTCGGCATATTTGATTGTTATATGGAACACCAGTCATACAGAACGTGTGGAACAAATTTTTGTCAAAGGGAGAAGATGCAATTTCCTTAAAAGGTACTATATTTTTCCCTTACCTGTTTATCGTGCGTTCTTTTGTGCGATAAGCCGTTCAAATTCTTTTTCCAGCTCCTCTTTATTCTGACCGTTAGGGGTAGATAGTCTTGAAATAACCTCCGCCAACCGCAGTTCCAGAAGGATTTGATCCATCTTCTTTTCTGACTTTGACTCTGTCTGCTTTTTCTCCCAGTCGGTAAGATTTCCGTCAAAGGAAATCAGTTTTCTGTCCTCAATCCGCAGAATCCGGGTGGCACAACCATCCAAAAAAGTCCGGTCATGGGACACAAGCAGAACGGTCCCCTCATAGTCTTCCACCATTTTTTGCAAAGCCTCAACGGCGGGCATATCCAGAAAGTTCGTGGGTTCATCCAATAAAAGCAGGTTGGCCCGGGAGCCAAACAATTTGGCAAAGGCCAGCTTCACCCGTTCGCCGCCGCTTAAGACACCCGCTTTTTTGAATACATCCTCCCGGCGGAACAAAAGCCGGGCCAGGATCCCCCGCATGGTATTCTCACTCTGAACCGATGTCTCCATGACATTCTCCAAAACTGTTTTGCTTAAATCCAGGGTATCCAGACTTTGCTTGAAATACCCGATTTTCACC
>DBFWXD010000187.1:0-2495 GCA_048215895.1 Eubacteriales bacterium | reverse complement strand
CCCGGAAACAGCGTTTTCCTGGCCAAGGCAGTGCTTCTTCAGGTACTCCAGCAGTTGCTTCTCTTTGGCTTTCATGACGTCCTCCTTTTCCGGGCCGTCCTCCCGAAAAAGGGCACAAAAAACAGGGGCCGCTGTCCTCTTCGGGAAAACGGCCCCTGTTTCGTGTTGATATAGATTTGATCTGGGGTTACATCTGCTGCATCTGCATAGGCGCCCGAATCTGAGCATGCGGGCCGAGAATGTAAGCCCTGCCGTCCGCTGTCTGGATATAGCCCTTGTTCCGCAGCAAATCCAGCCCGTACCGTTCCAGGTTGAAGCAGCCGGCAACTGCTGGGTCCAGCGTACTCCCTGCCGACCGCAACTCCGCTTTCGCAACGTCCTGAAGCTGGTCTGTATATACCACATGGTAGCGGTTCAGGTGCTGGGCAATCTCCAGGGCGGCGGGCAGGGTGGTGCAGTCCTCATGCTCCAGGGCCCAGAGGTAGGTCTGGAGGAAATCCTTCTGCCCCTGGTTCTGTTCCTGGAGAATGAACCCCAGGTTCTGGCCGTCGTAGATCAGATCCTCCAGCCGGCCGGCATAGGCGTCCTCCAGCCCGGTGATGCCCGGCAGGCTGCACCGGGCCTCCAGCAGGGTGCACTCCCGGATGGTCTGCACATCCAGAGCGTCCAGGGCCAGCCGGATCTCCCCCGGCCTCACATCCATGATGTCGTTGTAGTCCGGCAGCGCCAGCCACACCCCCTCCGGCACCGCGGAGGAGGCCAGCTTCAGCCGCAGGCTCCAGCTGTAGTCCGGCCCGGGCAGGTTGACCCCGTCATAGAAGCCCGTCACCCCCTTCCGCGGATATACCACATAGCAGCCCCCTGCGAACCGGCCGGGGTGCTGTTCCTCATACTGCCTGCCCAGCTTGTCCAGGTCGATATAGTCCCGCAGCGCCAGGAGCCTGGCGTTGGTCTCCTCCAGGTAATACAGGCCCAGATCCTCATAACTCTGGATGCCGCCCAACACCTCATACTCGTCCAAGTTGGCCAGCAGGCTGACCACCTCTGTACTGTCCTGGGCGGGATGGCGCTGGATGGCCGCGTCCAGGGCGATCCCCTCCCGCACGGTCAGCGCCTCCAGCCGTTCCCGCAGCCATGCCTGCTCCTCCGGCCTGCCGGGGAGCTGCAAAAGTCCTGTTTTGTCCATATCAATCACCATGCCGACCGTTTCACTATCGGCACAAATAGAGATGAAAGAGTGCAGACAAACGGTCGCCTTTCTTATAAAATTAGCTTGAGGAGGAAGCATACTACAATGCACGGGGAGGTGAGTCGTAGACTGCTTCCAGAGTTTAAAACAGTATATCAATCAGTGCTGGAACCATCTTTCAAGCACAAATAAGTGGAGCTGCGAGCCCGCACACTAGGAATTGTATTAACACCTGTTAATAGCTTGGTGGTTCAGTCACTGCTTCCTCCGCACTATTTTGCGAAAAGGAGTATGTAGTTTGAAAGTCGTATTTCCAACCTGCTGCGGGGTTGACATTCACAAATCCTTTCTGGTGGCAACCATCATCAAGACTCCACAGGATAGTTTGCAGCCCATATATCAGAAGAAACGCTTTTCAATGTTCAATTCTGACCTGAACCGCTTTGCCGACTGGCTCCATGAGAACGACTGCATGGATGTTTGTATAGAGTCCACTGGGAAGTATTGGATTCCTGCCTTTAATATCTTGGAGAAGCGAGGCGTCCGGGTCATCATCGCCAATCCCAAATGGGTCAAAGCTGTAAAAGGCAACAAGGATGATACCAAAGACTCCAAATGGATTGGAGATTTGTTCCGCATCGGCCTGGTGAAAAGCAGCTTTATCCCGGACAAGGATATCCGCATCCTCCGTGAGTTGACTCGTTACCGCTATAAACTGATATCCATGCGAAGCAGCGAGAAAAACCGCTTTCAGAACGCTTTTACCGTCTGCAATGTGGCGCTGGATTCCGTCGTGTCCGATATGTTTGGCAAGTCCGCAGCTGCCATTACGGACTACCTCACATCCGACGAGGATTTTGACCCACAGCATTGCGTTTCTTTGTTGCAGCGCTCCCTCAAGAAAAAAGCAGATGATGTTCTCGAATCAATTGAGGGATATGAAATCACACAGGAGCAGAAAACTCGTATTGGAATCGTCCGGGACCACCTGCACTACATTGGCTCCTTGGTTGAGCGGGTAGATACCTGTATTGATACCATGGTCAACAGATACGAAGGATACATCATACTTCTTTGTACGATACCAGGCGTTGACCGCAGCAGCGCAATTACCATCCTGTCTGAAATTGGTATTGATATGACGCAATTTGGTTCTTCTAAGCGTCTGTGCTGTTGGGCCGGTCTTACCCCAGGCAATAACGAATCTGCCGGGAAGAAAAAATCTGTCCGCATTTCACGTGCGGGAGTATATCTCAAACCTGCGCTGGTGCAAGTCGCCCACGCAGCCGTGAAGGACAAGGCTTCC
>DBFWXD010000186.1:0-3529 GCA_048215895.1 Eubacteriales bacterium | reverse complement strand
TTGCCGATCATGGAGTGCTCGCTGGTGCCGATGAGGTAGAGGTCCTCGCCCTCAATCTTGTACATCATGGCCTCCATATCGGTCTGGGACATCACGCCCTCTACCACGTTGCCGTGGATCATGAAGGGGGGAATGCAGAAGGTGAAGCCCTTGTTGATCATAAAGTCACGGGCGTAGGCCAGCACGGCCTCGTGCAGGCGGGCCACATCGCCCAGCAGGTAGTAGAAGCCGTTGCCGGACACGCGGCCGGCGGAATCCATATCGATGCCGTTGAAGGACTCCATGATCTCGGTGTGGTAGGGAATCTCAAAGTCGGGCACCTTGGGCTCGCCGAAGCGCTCCACTTCCACGTTGGCGGAGTCGTCAGGGCCGATGGGTACGGAGGGATCGATGATGTTGGGGATGACCAGCATGATCTTGCGGATCTGGGCGGCCAGCTCGGTCTCCCGAGCCTCCAGCTCGGCCAGACGGTCGGCGTTGGCCTTGACCTTGGCCTTCACGGCCTCGGCCTCCTCCAGCTTGGAGGGGTCCTTCTTGGCCTGGCCCATGAGCATGCCAACCTGCTTGCTCAGGGTATTGCGGCTGGCCCGCAGCTCGTTGGCCTCGCTGACGCAGGCGCGGTTCTCCGCATCCAGAGCCAGAACCTGGTCCACCAGGGGCAGCTTCTCGTCCTGGAACTTCTTTTTAATGTTTTCCTTTACCACATCGGGATTTTCCCGGATAAACTTCATGTCCAGCATAGTATTGTTACGCTCCTTTTATATAAGGTAATATAAAATAAATTGTTTCATGTGAAACATTGCTGACCAAATCAGAAGAGCAGGTCGTACAGCTCCGCGTACTGCTGCTTGGGGGAGGGGCCGTCGGGCTCGGCGTAGGAGACGTCGGGCAGGGCGTCCACCAGGCCGGTGGCCTCAAACTGCTCGGCCAGCTCCCGGGCTGCTCTGGTGTAGCCTCTGGAGAATTGCCGCTGAATCCGCCAGAACCAGTCCATGGCCTCCAGGGCGCGGGCCTGCTCCTTAGCGGTGGCGGCAGAGTTTTCCGCCGCCTGGACGGCATCTTCCAGCTGATCGGACAGCTCCTGATTTTCCTGGCGCAGCTGATCCCGCTCGGCAATGATGTTCTCCAGGGTTTGCAGGGTGGAATTGGAGCTTTGCTGCAGGTCGTCAATTTCCGCCTTGTTGAGCCGCTGCTGCATCATGTAGGTCATCAGCAGCAGCAGAAACGCGGCGGCAAACAGAACGGTGATGTATTGAAAGACCGAGCGCTGACTGCGGCGCTGCTGTCCCCTGGCCCGGGTCCGGGCGGAGGGCTTGCGCTCCTCCTTCTTTTCCGGGGCAGGGGAGGAGGGGTTCCGATCTTTTTCAGATTCCGCCATGGAAGTCGCCTCCTCTCTCCTGAAGGTGCTGCAGCAGGGACAGCAGAGTCTCCAGGTCCTGATCGCTGTAATATTCCAGCTCGATTTTGCCTTTTTTGCCCTTGTGGGCGATTTTTACCTTCCGGCCCAGCCGTCCGGACAGGTCTTTTTCCAGCTCACCCAGATAGAGGGAGAGATCCGGGCCCTGAGAAAGGGGCTTGTCCTTCTTTTCTCGCTGGAGGGCCTTGATGAGGGCCTCCGTCTGCCGCACGGAGAGCTGGCCCTCCACCACTTTTTTGGCGGCCAGGCGCTGAAGCTCAGCGGTGGGAGCGCCTAAAATTGCCCGGGCGTGACCGGCGGAGAGGGTTCCCTCTTCCAGCATGGTCAAAACCTCTGCGGGCAGGGCCAGAAGCCGGAGGGTGTTGGCGATGGCGGGGCGAGATTTTCCCATCTGCTGGGCTACCTGCTCCTGGGTCAGGCCATATTCCTCCATCAAAACCTGATAACCACGGGCCTCTTCGGCGGGATTTAAGTCCTCCCGCTGGAGGTTTTCGATGAGGCCCAGTTCCATGACCTTCCGGTCGTCCGCTTCAATGATGACGGCGGGCACTTCCGCCAGTCCGGCGGCTTTGGCCGCCCGCCAGCGCCGCTCACCGGCGATGATCTGGTAGTAGCCGGAGGCCAGACGGCGGACGGTGAGGGGCTGGATGATGCCGTGGGTGCGGATGGAATCCGCCAAATCATCCAGGGCCGCCTGATCAAACCGCTTGCGGGGCTGGTTCAGTCCGGGCTCTACCTGAGAAATGGGGAGGGAGACGGAGCCCTCTCCCTGGGGCTGCAAAGCCGGGTCGCCCAACAGGGCGTTCAGTCCCCGGCCGAGGCCCAATTCAGTATTTCGCTTTGCCATAGCATGATACCTTTCTAATATATAGTAGGCTGTGCGCAGCCTGGGTTATACGGGAGAGGTCATTTCCTCCGCCAGAAGGCGGTAGGCCTCGGCACCACGGGAGTAGGGATCGTAGGCGGAAATGGGCTTTCCGTGGCTAGGAGCCTCGGAAAGGCGGACATTTCGGGGGATCACCGTGGCAAATACCTGCCCGGGGAAATGCCGCTTCACCTCTTCCGCCACCTGAAGGGACAGGTTGGTCCGGCTGTCAAACATGGTCAGCAGAACGCCCTCCAGGGCCAGAGGGGGATTGAGCCCTCGCTTGATGAGCCGGACGGTGGCCAGCAGATCGCTGAGTCCCTCCAGGGCGTAGTACTCGCACTGGACGGGAACCAGAAGAGAGTGGGCTGCACACAGGGCGTTGACCGTCAGCAGCTCCAGAGAGGGGGGACAGTCGATAAAAATGTAATCGTAGCGGTCGCTCAGGGCATCCAGAGCGTTTTTCAGCAGCTTTTCCCGGTTCTCAATGGCGATCATCTCAATTCCCGCACCGGCCAGAGCTTTGTTAGAGGGAAGAACATCCCCATACTTGGTGGAAACCACAGCCCGTTCCGGGTCCGCGCCGTTGATCAGTACGTCATAGACGTTGGGCGAGGCGGTATTCTTGTCCACCCCCATCCCAGATGTGGCGTTGGCCTGGGGGTCAAAGTCGCACAGCAGAACCCGTTTCCCCAAATTCTTCAGTGCGGCGGTGATATTTACGGTGGTAGTGGTTTTTCCCACACCGCCTTTCTGATTGACAACGGCAATGATTTTAGCCATGGGGCGCCTCCTTGCAGCGGACAAAGTAAAACTTTACAGCACTTCATTATATCAACGCACCCAGTATATTTCAACTGTTTTTCCGCTTTTTATATAAGGAGGTAGAAGAAGATGTTTCATGTGAAACATTTGCAGAGCCGCAGGTTCCACAAAAAGCAAGGTTCCGTGTCAGGCAGGGGAGGAGGATGTTTCACGTGAAACAGGACGGGAGCCGCAAAACAAATGCCCCAAACGCACACAGGCGTTTGGGGCCAAACCGGGGAGGTCTAAGAGGATTTTCGGGGAATGTGGATGGTAAGCAAAATCTCGTCGTCGGAGTCCTGGCGGCGGCACTGGGCGTTTACTCCGGCGGAGCGCATCAGGTCCAGGCTGCGGGTGATGGTATTCAGAAACAGGCGCACGTCCTTTACAATAAAGGTAGGGCGCTTCCGGGGGGCGGGGCCGGAGGAGAGCACATGCTCCAC
>DBFWXD010000185.1:0-2272 GCA_048215895.1 Eubacteriales bacterium | reverse complement strand
GTATACGTTCCGGCATCGGTGCCGGTAGGGATGACCTGGCTGTATGTACCGTTCTCGGTCAGGCTGTACTGCATAGTGCCATACTTCGTCACGCTGCCTGCGGTAATCAGCGCCTGCTCCTAGCCAATATAGGTCAGGTTTTCCTGCGCTATGGGCGGCGTGATGAAGCTTGCGCTGATGCTGGCCTTTTGTACCGTCACAGCAATATCCTTGCTCATCTTCTCGTAGCCGTCGCAAGTGGCCAAAAAGCGGAAGGTGTGCTGGCCTGCGGACAGCTTTAGCGCAGAAAGATCAAATTGATTCTTTGTTGTCGCACTGCCGACCGCTGTGGCCTTGCCGTCCTCCACCTTGTACCACTGGAAGCTTACAGCGCCTGTGCCGGTTTCCTTCTTTACATTGACAAGAAGTGTCCCCGCACCGCCATAAGTCATGCTCATCTCGGTGGGATAGTTCATGCTCTTGATGGGGATCTTGGCCACAGAAACATTGGTCAGCTCCGTGCCGGTAAGGTCGGTTATCCATGTACTGCCGCTCTTGAACGCGCAGCCCTCCGGCAGGAGGGATGCCAGCGTGACATCTCCGGTGACGGTCAGCTTTGCCGCCGTCTTACCGTTCAGATCCAGCTTGAGCGGGCTGCTGATGGTGATCGCGCCTGCATCCGCCAGCAGCTTCACCGTACCGTCGCCGGCTGCCGCGATGGCCGCGTCTACCGTCCGATGGTAGGAAGTGCTGCCGTCCGTCTTTGTTACCTCAGCGGCATAGCCGCAGTATGGGCAAACATTCCCGCCGGAAGGGTCATCCGGGTGGCTGCACTCCACAACAGTGACGGCAGTATTCGCATTCATCTCTGACAGCTTGACCCATGCGCCGCCTTGCTTCTGATAGGCATAGCCCCCTGCCAGCAGGGACTGGTAATCTGCGCCATTCTTGATTTTGATGCTGTCAAAGGAGCCGCCGGACAGGATCACACGAATACCGCTATTATATCCCAATTTCAGCAGATCCGCGCTACCGCCGGACATGGTCAGCGTTCCATCCGTGTAGATGCCGCCGGTGAACGTGCCGCTCGTTACCACGGCTTCGTTCCCGGTAAGGAAGAAAAGCCCAAATCCACGGACGCCAGTTCCGCCGCCTACGCTTCCCTCCAGGGTGACATTGTCCAGCGTCAGCTTTGCGCCTGTGTGGTCAAATTTTCCAACTTCCACCGCATTAGCGGACTTGGAGACACAGGTGCTTTGCACCTTGCCGTTTGTTATGGCTACATTGGAGCCGAGGATGCAAAGAAGCGCCTCCTCACGGGATTTGCTCAGGGTGAATCCATTTAAGTTCAGTATAATGTTTTTGCTGATCTCGATAGGCTCTCCGTTCTCGATGGTCAAAGGCCCCCGCAGCGTGATAGTGTCACCGTCCTGCGCGGCATTCAGCGCATTTTCCAGACTGGTGTATCGTGTGCCGCCGGTTTCAAATGCCTCCACCAGCGCTTTGCAGAAGGTGCAGTAACCGGCGCTGTCCACCTTGCCCGCATGGTCGCAGCTTCTGCCGCAGACACATTTACCGTTCTGATATTGGCAGGTATGCTCGACCACTTTGACGCTTCTACTCTGGATGCTTACTTCGGAAACATTCAAAATTTCACTGTCATCAGTGTCTGCAAAGGCATATCCCTCCGCCAGCAGAGCCAGAGCCTGCTCACCAGGTTCTACTCTGATTCCATCTTGGAACGTGCCGCCCTGGAGCTGGGTTTTCCCGTGGAATTTCACCAGTTGCTCAAACACGCAGTTGCCCTTTACCGTCAGGGTAAAATAGGTAGAAAAGACCTCCTGATCTGTTTTAACGCTGTCTAATATCAACACCGTGGGGGCGCTGGTGGCAATGTCATTTATCGTGCCGTTTTGGATGGTAACGCTCTTGTACGGGAAATTTTGCAGATCCAGCAGCTTGACCTTGTGGCCCTGCAGATCCAGCGTAACGTCCCTGTTCGCCGTATCGCCGTTCCCCGCTTTCAAGGTTGCGTCAGTATCCCGCACAAAATAAGCGGTTCCGCCGGAGACCAGAATGAACCCAACCTCAGGGTTATCGCCTTCAAACGTATAGGGGATACCGTTGCGAATAAAGAGCACATCCTTGCTGCACGGTTCGCCGCACTGTTGGCATTTGCCCTCGTTGGTGTATTTTTCATGGGGGCAGGTGTTAAAGGTAACAGGGACAGTGTTTGTATCTAGGGTATAGCCCTGATAGGACAGCTTGCAGTAGACCTGGCCGCTGTACTCCC
>DBFWXD010000184.1:0-6870 GCA_048215895.1 Eubacteriales bacterium | reverse complement strand
CTCCTCGGCCCCCTTCACCAGGGCGGTGTAGAAGTCCCCGTCGCTGTTTGCCCGGAGCAGAGAGAGCTGATCGGCGGTAAAGCCGTACACCGGGGAGCGCAGGGCGGCCAGCAAGGGCACGTCCTGGCGTGGATTGTCTACCACCTGGAGGATGGCCAGGGCCACCTGCACCTCGGTGGTTTCAAAAAAGTCCCCGCCTCCCTCCGCCGTCCAGGGGATGCCCTCCTCGCTGAGGGCGCGCAGATAGTGGTGCAGCACCGTCCCCGGGCTTCGCAAGAGAATCATCACGTCGGAGGGGCGCACCGGCCGAAGGCCCTCGCCCTCCTCGATCATCAACGGCTTGTCCAGAAGCTGGCGAATCCGCCGGGCGGCAAACCGGGCCTCCAGCAGGTCCTTGCTCTCCTTCTCCCCCTCCTGGTCCCCCAGGCAGGACAGATCCAGGGCGTGGAGCTCCAGGGCGTAGTCCTCCTCATCCCCCAGAAACTCCTTGCCCGGCACCAGGGCCTGGTCATCCGTATAGTCCAGCTCGCCAAATTCTGTTGACATAATGTTTCGAAACAGGTCGTTGCACCCCTCCAGCACCACCGCCCGGGAACGGAAGTTCCGGGACAGCAGCCGCTTGCGGGCCTCCCCCTTCTGTGCCTCGTCCCCCATGGGGAAGCGGCGGTACTTGTCCAGAAAGATGGTGGGGTCGGCCAGGCGGAAGCGGTAGATGGACTGCTTCACGTCCCCCACCTCAAAGAGCTTTCGTCCCTCGTCGGAAATGGCATAGAAGATGGCGTTTTGCACCTGGTTGGTGTCCTGGTACTCGTCCACCAGAATCTCGTCGTAGCGGCTGCTCCAGAACTGGGCCAGCTGGGTGGGCTGTCCGTCCTCCCCCACCAGCAGCTCCACGGCAAAGTGCTCCAGGTCGGAGAAGTCCAGCACGCCCCGGCGCCGCTTCTCCTTGGCGTAGGCCTCCCCGAAGTCCAGCACCAGATCCATGAGGGCCTGTACCGCCGGGCGGGACAAAGCTAACTCCTCCAGCAGGGCGGCGGTGTCCCCCTCCATGGCCTCGGCCACCTTGTCCAGCAGCTTCTTGCACCGGGTACGGATGGCCTTCAGCTCCTCCCCGGCCCGGAGGGCGGCCTCCTCCTCCATGGGGCTCACTTCCATTTTCCGCTTCTTCTTTCGCCCGGCGGCGGGGAACGGAATGGGCAGATGTCCCGCCGCCTCGTCCCAGGTCCTGGCGGCCAGCAGCGCCTCCACCTCCTCCAGGGTGGCAGAGAGGGACGGGGCGTAATTCTGCTCCAGCAGCTCGTCGCCCGCTGTAAGGGAAAGTGCCTTTCCAAGCCGCTCCCGGCAAAAGGCGGCCTGGCGCTTGGCGTCGTTTAAGAGAAGGGCGCCCCAGGGGGTCTCGGCAAGGTCGCCGATCCCCTCCAGGCTCCACAGCTGTTTTTGCTCCTCCAGCCAGCGGCGGGGGTCCGGGTGGCTCTGCACCCGGAGGAAGATGTCCATGGCGATCTGGGCCAAACGGCTGTCGTCCCGGCCCGCCCCCAGGGTGTCGGAGAGCAGCGTGAAGGGGCTGCCCTCCTCCAGGTTCTCATACCGGCTGTCCAGCACCTCCTCCAGCACTTCTCCCCGCAGGACGGCGCTCTCCCCCTCGTCGCACAGGCGGAAGTCCCCGTCCAGATCCAGCAGGTGGCCGCTCTCCCGGAGGAGCGCGGAGCAGAAGGAGTGGATGGTGGAGATCTGAGCCTTATAGACCAGGGTGGTCTGGCGGCGCAGGTGCCGGTCGTTGGGCTGCTCCCCCAGGCGCTTGGACAGCTCCTGGGCGATGCGCCCCCGCAGCTCTCCGGCGGCAGCCTTGGTATAGGTGATGACCAGGAAGCGGTCGATGTCCAGCCCCTCCCCAGTCACCCGGTCCAAAAGCCGCTCCACCAGCACCCGGGTCTTGCCCGACCCGGCGGCAGCGGACACCAGCAGCTCCCCGCCCCGGTCATCTACAATCTTTCGTTGTTCCTCGGTGAGAGGAAATGCCATGGCCTCCGCCTCCTTGTGTGTTTACAGGATCATCACAAAGGTGCCCAGGGTGATGAGCACGCCTCCGATGATTTTGGTCAGCGTCACCTTCTCCCCCAGCACCACAAAGGCCAGCACCATGGAGAGGACCACGCTGAACTTGTCAATGGGAATTACTTTACTGGCCTCTCCCAGCTGGAGAGCATAGAAATAGCACAGCCAGCTCAGGCCCGTGGCCGCCCCGGAGAGAATCAGGTAGGTCCAGCCCTTGGCGGTGATGTCGGCGATCCCCGCCTGCTTGCCGGTGAGGAACACGATCCCCCAGGCCATCACCAGCACCACCACCGTGCGGATGGCGGTGGCCAGGTTGGAGTTGATGCCCTCCATGCCCAGTTTCGCGAAAATGCCCGTCAGGGCGGCAAAGCCCGCGGACAGCATGGCCAATACGATCCACATACCTCTCGCTTCCTTTTTTAGACTGCGGCGAGAACGCCCTCCTGCAAGGAGTTTCGCCGCCGGTTCGAACTATGTTTATTCCTTCAGAATGTCCAAAAATCGCTCAATGCGGATGCCCTTGTTCTTCTCAATCTCGTCCTGTTCCAGGAAGATGAGCCGCTCGATCACGTCCATGGCCCGCTTCACCGCCTTGGGGAAGGCTTTGCCTGCCAGCAGCTCCCCGGCCAGCACGGCGGAGAAGATGTCTCCGGTGCCCGGGAAGTGGACCTTGATCAGGCGGTAGGGAATGGTGAAATACTCTCCGGTCTGGTGGTCGTAGCCCCAGACCACGGAATTGCCCGTCTCCGCCTCCTTGCCGCTGGTGATGACCACGCTCCGGGGGCCGAAGGCCAGCAGGCCGTCCACCATCTTCCGGGCCTCCTGGCGGGTGAGCTCCTCCTTCCCCTGGCACTGTCCGGTGAGAAACTCCCCCTCGGTGAGGTTGGGGACGATCACATCGGCCACCCCCAGCAATCGGCGCATGTTGTCCACCGTCTCCTCGTCCACGCCGTTATAGAGCTTGCCCTCGTCCCCCATGATGGGGTCGGTCATCACCAGCAGGCCCTCCTTCTTCTGGGAGGCGATAAAGTCCCGGATGATGCCCACCTGGGCCGCCGAGGCCAGAAATCCGGTGGTGATGCAGTCAAACTGGAACCCCAGCTTCTTCCATGCGGCAATGGCATTTACCATGTAGTCGGTGGTGTCCAGAATATGGAACGTGCCGTAGTCCAGGGTGTTGGACACCAGGGCGGTGGGCAGGTTATAGACGCTGTGGCCCATGCTGGACAGGACGGGCAGCATGGCGGCCAGGGCCACCTTGCCGTAGCCGCACATGTCGTTGATGATCAGAATATTTTTATTTTGTTCCATGTTGATCGCCTCTTCTACTTCTCAGTTTCCTCCACCAGCGTCCAGAACTCCTGGGCGCTGAGGCCGGGCAGCCACCGCTTGCAGTCCCCGCCCCGGCCGGGCTCAAAGTGGCAGGCGGCGGCGTAGTCGCAGTAGCGGCAGGCATTTTTCTCCGGGCCCCGCCAGAAGGGGTCGGCGGCGATGTTGCCCGCCTTCAGCTCCCGGCAGATGTCCTCCAGCACCTTCTGAATGTGCCGGCCCAGCTTGCCCAGCTGCTCGGCGCTGCACAGGGCCTCGCCGGTGATGGCCCCGGTAGACTTGCTCACCTTCAGGGGCAGGAAGCGGTACCCCCCCTCTCCGGCGGCCTCCATGGCCTCCAGCACACCGGGGTTGTCCACCACAAGTCCGCTGCGGGTCAGCTCCTTGTCCACCTTCTTCTGAAGCTCCTCGTCCCCCATGGTCCGGCTGCCCCGGACGATGGCCTCCCGGGCAGGGAGATACAGCACGCCATCCCCCTCCACAGGCAGGCCGTAAAGGGATTGTCCTTTCTCCTCCAGTGTGAAGAGGTATAGGAGCATTTGAAGCCCCAGGCCGTTCCAGACCTCAGTGAGATCAAAGCTCTTGCGGCCGGTCTTATAGTCCACCACCCGCAGGTGGAGCTTGCCGTCTTCCACCCAGCCGTCCACCCGGTCCACAAACCCGGAAATGCTGAGGGTGACCCCGTCCACCGTGAGCTCCACCGGGGGCAGATCCGCCCCACGGCCAAAGCCCAGCTCAAAGGAGATGGGCTTGAATTTGGAGCACAGCAGCTCCTGGGCCACGTTGTCCACCACCGCCTGCACCGTGCGCAGAAGCCGCCGGAACAGGTACTGAAACCGCGCCGTCTGGCCCTCCAGGCCCCCCAGCTCCTCGGTGACATAGCGCTCCACCGCCGCCTTGGTCAGCGCCCGCAGGCGGGCCTGTCGGTCCGCGTCCGCCGCGTCCTCCATACCAGGGATGGTGGTCTGCTGGAACATCTCGTCTTGCAAAACGTGCTCCAATACATAGTGAACAAAGGTACCATATTCAGGCGCTGTAAAGCCCGCAGGCTTGCAGGGTTCCGCCTTGAGGCCATAGCGCATGAAATAGGAAAAGTGGCAGGATTTATACTTGTCCATCCGGGAGGCGGACATGGGCACCTTCCGCCCATAGAGCTTTTCTGCCGCCTGTGTGGACAGGCTGCCCCGCTGCCAGGCCGCCGCCCGGCGCAGGCCCTCCAGGGGCCGCTCCAGCCCGGGCACGCCCTCCAGAGCCCGGCGCACCTCTCCCCGGCTCCCCGCCAATTCCAGGGCGGGCAGCGGGGCCTGAAGGCGGAAGCTATCATGGAGGTCCTCCTCCCGGCACACCGCCGCGTCGGAACAGAGCAGCTCCAGGCGGCTTATAAGAAAGCTGGGCCGCCGCTCCTCCCCGCCGGGACCCATGCCCGGCCAGGACACCAGCAGCTTTTCCCGGGGCCGGGCGCAAATGAGGTAGATGGAGGTCATCTCCCGGTAGAGCAGATCCCGCTGGCTCTGCTCCGCCTCCAGACCATAGCTGGCCAGCAGCGCCCGGTCGTCGTCGGAGAGAAGGCCGGGGCTGTCGCTCACCTGGGGCAGAGAGCCGTCGTCCGCCCCCAGCAGAAACAGCACCTTCACCGGGTGGCCGGTGAGCCGCTGAAGCTCCCCCGCCGTCACCCGGTCCAGAGACACCGGAATGGTGCCCACGTCATACTGGGAGAGCACCAGCCGAAAGAGCTTGGAAAACTCCTCCAGCTCCATGGGGGCCTCCCCCAGCAGCTGGGCGCACTGCTCCAGAGCCAGGGTGAGAATGTCCCACAGCTGGCGGTACTCCTCAGAAAGGGCGGGCTGTCCCCGCTCTTCCAGCTCCCTCACCCGGTCGTCCAGGCGCTGGGGTAGGCCAATCTCTTCCAAAAACGTGTAAAGTGTTTTTGCCTGACCCTCTCCGGTTTTCAAGGGGTTTTTCCGCAGACGCTCCAGGGGCTCGGCCACCTGCCGCCGGGCGGCATCCAGGCGAGCCACCAGGGCCTTGTCCTCCTCGCTCCAGGGCAGGCCATAGCCCTTTGGGTGCCAGGGCCAGGGTTTCGTTTGGGTCCAGCGGCTGCCCCGGATGTCCCACCGGAGCACATAGTTTTCCAACAGGTCCCGGTCCTCCTCCGACAAATCGGTAAGGCCCGTCTTCAGATACCGGAACACATCCTCATAGCGGTACTCCCCCGCCGCCGTCTCCAAGGCGGCGGTGACCAGGGCCAGCACCGGCTTTTCCAAAATATCCGTCATGGCCGAGGAGAACACACTCACCCCATACCGGGGGAACACCGACTCGATGAGGTCCCGATAGGCCCCGTAATCCCGGGCGGCCACGCCGATGTCCCGGAAGCGGTAGCCCTCCTCCCGGACCAGCTGCAAGATACGTCCGGCGGCCCACTCCACCTCGCCCCGGCGGTCCCGGCCCCGGAAGAGCTCCACCGCCCCCTGGGCGGGAACGGGCTCCACCCGGCCCTGGGCAAAGAGGTTCTGCTCCAGATGGACAAGAGCGGGATTCTTTCCCGTGTCCCGGTTGACAAGGTGTTCTACTTCACAGGGTATTCCCCGTTTCTGGGCCAGCGCCAGCAGCTGGCGGGCGGTCTTCCGGGCGGGGGAAAAGATCCCGGTGCCCCCCTCGTCCTCCTCCAGGTGGTCGCAGGTGAGGGTGAGGGTCATGTTGGCCCCCTGGGTCATGAGCAGCTCCAGCACCCGGCGCTGCTGGGGGGTGAAGTCGGTAAAGCCGTCCAGCCAGAAGTCCTTCCCCTCTCCCCAGCTGCAGGTGAGCAGCTTGTCCGCCGCCCGGGTGAGCCGGTCCCGGGGGTCCAGGGCGCCCAGGGCAGTGAGGGCCTGGTACTCCCCTAAAATAAGCCCCAGGTCGAAGAGCTTGTCCCCCTCGGGGCCGGGGTTGTCCTGTCCCGCCTCCATCAGCTTGTCGGCCGGAATGCAGGCGCTTTTCAGCTCGTCCGCCGTGGCCAGAAGAGACTGGAGAAAGGCGGGACGCTTGGAGGGGCGGCCATAGACCTTCAGCTGGGTGCTTAGGCTCTGCACGGCCCGGTACATGAGCAGCAGCCGTCCGCCCTCGTCCAGCTCCTCCTCCCCCAGGCCGCCCGCCGCGTGGAAGATCCGGTTGCACAGCCGGGAGAAGGACAGCACCTCCGCCTGAAGGCTGATTTCCGGCCCTCCCCAGCGGCACAGGGCCCGCTCGGCCTCGTGGGACTGCTGCTCGGGGACCAGGAGCACCTGGGGCCGCTGCGCCCCCGCCTGGGCCAGCCGCCGCAGCACCAGTTCCGTCTTGCCGCAGCCCGCCCGGCCCAAAATGACCTTGAACATGGGGCCCCTCCTCTCTCAAACATTCGTATGGGACATTGTACCACACTTTTCCCGGGAAAAAAAGCCCTGGCGGACGTGGATGAATTTCGGACAATCTTCTGGTATGATAGGGGTAAGAAAAGGGGGAATGGAG
>DBFWXD010000183.1:0-2246 GCA_048215895.1 Eubacteriales bacterium | reverse complement strand
CAAGCAGCATCTATGCGGTAGAACGGTTTATCCGGCGGGTCAAGGATGAGAGCTACTTTGAGGAGGCTGCGTGATGGAGATCCGAAACGAACTGCGTTACCTGTTATCGGTGGGTCTATGGGAACGGATGGCTGCAGACGGCCTGCTGACCAAAGAAGAACTGGCCAGAGCCAAACGGTTGTCTGCAGAACGATACCGGCCCGGAACTGTTTGGGAATAGTGCTGGCTATTCCCGCAGGGGTGTGGTATGGTTTCGTTGCCGAAAAAGATGGAAGGAGGCGAATGAGAAATGGCTGAAGTACAAGTGATCCCACCCAAGGCAGCGAGACCAGACACCCTGCGGGTAGCAGCCTATTGCCGTGTCAGCTCCGACTCTGCGGACCAGCTCCACTCCTACGCCGCCCAGATCCGGGCCTATACGCAGGCGATCAACGCCCACGATGGCTGGAATCTGGTAGACATCTACGCAGATGAGGGCCTGACCGGCACGCGGATGGATAAGCGGGAGGACTTCAACCGCCTGATGGCAGACTGCCGGAAGGGCAAAATCGATAAGATCGTGGTCAAGTCCATCTCCCGATTTGCCCGGAACACCCGTGACTGCCTCGCCACCCTGCGGGAACTTTCCTCGCTGGGTGTAACCGTCAAGTTTGAAAAAGAGAATATCGACACTGGAACGCTCACCTCAGAACTGATGGTGAGCGTTTCCGCTTCTCTGGCCCAGGAGGAATCCATCTCCATCTCCAAAAACCAACGTATGAGCTATCAGCGCCGCATGGAGCGCGGGGAGTTTATTACCTGCTCCGCACCATTTGGATACCAAATCGTTGATGGTAAGAATCTTACAATCGTAGAGGATCAGGCAAAGATCGTAAAGTGGATTTTTGCAGCCTATCTTAGAGGATATAGCTCCGAGTGGATTGCCCAGGAGTTAAGTGAGAATGGGCCTGCCCCCCTTCATGGTGGGCAAAAATGGCATCAGCAGACCATTCGAAAGATCTTAACAAACGAGAAATACATTGGAGATGCCCTCTGCCAGAAAACCTACACAACCAACACATTTCCATATCGCAGGAAAGATAACCATGGCGAGGCGGATCAATATTATGTAGAACATACCCACCCTGCCATTATCAGCTATGAGGACTTTCAAAAAGTTCAGGAACTGCTGAAGCGGCGGGCAGAACGGCAGTCGATTCCACATGATCAGACCCCGCTTGCTCGGAAGATCATCTGTGGGCAGTGTGGGACGCTGTACATGCGGAGAATTTCGAAAGCTGGATACGTCTCCTGGGTATGTCGCAAGCATGACAGAAAAGCCGCCGACTGCCCCAACGGACGGATCAGCGAGGACAGCATCCATGCGGCATTCCTCCGGATGTATCGTAAGCTTCGCACCCATGACGGCATCGTGCTGTCACCTGTGCTGAGGCAAATGGATACTTTGTCAGATGCCCTGCACCGCGGCAACCCGGCCATGCTGGCGGTCAACACAGCCATCGCCACGGCATCCGAGCAGAGTTATCACCTCACAAAGCTGCACACGGCAGGTCTCCTGGACAAGGCTGCCTTATCCGCAAAGCAGGCGGAACTCAACGCCAAGCTGACAGAACTACGACGGGAGAGGCGAAAGCTGCTTTGCAATGAGGATATTGATGAGCAGGTCGATGCAATTCGCCTGACGATTGATACCATCCGGAACGGACCAGAGACTCTGTCCAGCTTTGACGAAATCCTGTTCACCAAGCTGGTGGAACGAATCGTTGTAGATACCCAGAGCACCATCCGCTTTCAATTATATGGCGGATTTGAATTCCAAGAGACGCTGGAGGCGTAGGCAATGGCAAATCGGAAGATATTGTATGGCTACCAGATCATACACGGCGATCTGGTCATCCAGGAGGAGGAACGACTCACTGTTCAAAATATATTTACCACCTATCTGGCCGGGTTATCCTATCAGGCACTGGCAGACCGGATGAATGCGGACAACATCCCGTTCTCTCAGGAATCGCCGCTGTGGAACAAGCACAAAATCAAGCGAATGCTGGAAAACTCTCGCTATGCCGGGGGAAATGGATACCCACCCATTATTGACCAAGATACCTTCCAGCAAGTGCAGGAAAAGATCTCAGAAAAGACAAGTGGGAAGTTTCCACGCCGGACGGAATCGGATGGCTTATGGCAAAAGCTGCGAAGCGGATGCTGTCAGACTCGCCTGCTCCGAACCGGAGGGCCAATCGGGC